>JANMDL010000857.1:0-3859 GCA_031376295.1 Chitinophagales bacterium | reverse complement strand
GGTCGTAAAAGGCAGAATCTTTGTGTACACCCGTACGCTGGTTCCATGCGTTTCTGTTGGCTTCAAAGTAGCTGCTGTGGTCTGTCATGCTGTAAAAATAAAAAGATATGCCAAGAATAAACCGGTTAGCTGGTATGATTTTTTTTCAACCATGCGGATATTGCTTTATTTTTAGCATTACTAAACTGCATGCAATGAAAAAATTTTTAAAGATATTACTCGCTGTACTGCTGGTACTTACTGTAACTTATTTTCTCGGCCCCAAACCAGATGCCCCTGAACTGTCAGTATTTGCGGGTAGTGTAGCTGATTCGCTTAATCAACTGGAGCAGCAGGTTACAGAAGCTGAAAAGGCTGAAAAAGGCATTAAGCAGGATAACGAAGCCAGGATTATTTGGGCCGACAGTACCCAAAAGCAAAAAACAAAGATTGCTTTTTTATACATCCATGGCTTTAGTGCCTCGCAGGAGGAGGGTGACCCGGTACACAGAAATATTGCCAAACAGTTTAGTGGCAATCTCTACCTGGCAAGGTTGGCGGGGCATGGTGTGTGGCTGGGCGACAGTACCATGGTTAACCTCACCGCAGATGATTTGTACAACTCAGCAGAAAAAGCCCTGGCCATCGCAAAAAAACTGGGCGATAGTGTTATCATTCTTTCCACCTCTTTTGGCGGAGCATTATCGCTGCAGTTAGCCAGTGTGCATCCTGAAATAAAAGCGGTAGTAACTTATTCGCCCTGCATAAAAATATTTGATGACAATGCCGAGCTGATTGACAACCCATGGGGCATGCAACTGGGCAAACTGATTACCGGCAGCTATTACCGTGATATAAAACCGGAAAACCCTGAGCATGACAAATACTGGAACATGCACTACCACATGAATGGTATACTGGCCATTCAGAATTTTATGACCAATGCTATGAACAGCAGCACATTTAAAAAAATAAAATGTCCTGTATTAATGGGCTATTATTTTAAAACTGAAGCCGAACAGGATAAGGTGGTAAGTGTACCAGCCATGCTCAAAATGTTTGATGCCCTCGGTACACCTGCTGAATTGAAAAGGAAGATTGCTTTTCCTGATGCGGGCAATCATGTGCTGGCTTCACCTGTACTGTCGAAAGATGTAAATCATGTGGAGGCAGAAACGATGAAATTCCTGAAGGAGATTGTGTTCAGATGAATTTGACAGCAGCCTGATAAGTGTATAGATATTCCCGCATAAAAAATCCCCGAAGAAATTACTCCGGGGATTTTTATATTCGTTAACTGCGTATTAACCTAAGGCCACACGCTTAAATGCTGTTACTTTCAAATCTGCATGTACACTTTTCAGGTAATCTGCAACCGACTTGTTACCGTCTTTTACAAAAGCCTGGCCCAGCAATGCGCTTTCTTTAATGAATTTATTTATTTTACCTGCAGCAATTTTTTCTGCCATTTCAGCGGGTTTACCTTCAGCCTTAATCTGGTCAATAGCAATATCTTTTTCCCTTGCAATCAGTTCAGGAGCAATGCCATCAGCGTCAATAGCGATAGGGTTCATGGCTGCAATCTGCATGGCCACATCTTTACCGGCTTCTGCTGCTTCCTGGTTCATAGCTACCAATACGCCCATGCGGTTGGCACCATGTATGTAAGAAGCAACATATTCAGCATCCACCCTTTCAAAACGGCTTACAGCAATTTTTTCGCCGATAGCAGCCAGTTTATCATTAATCATATCGGCCACTTTTGCGCCGTTGATCACCACTTCATTCAGTTCTTCAGCAGTTTTTGCATTGTTGTCAACCGCAGCATCTGCAATACTTTGTGCAAAAGCTACAAAATCAGCATTCTTACTTACAAAATCAGTTTCGCAACTGATGCAAAGTACGATACCGCTTTTATTGCTGTTGAAAGATTTTGCTATCACCACGCCTTCTTTCGCTTCACGGTCGCTGCGTTTTGCGGCAACCTTCTGTCCCTGTTTGCGCAGCCAGTCAATCGCTGCTTCAAAATCGCCATTGCTTTCAGTTAATGCTTTGCGGCAGTCCATCATACCTGCACCGGTTGCCTGCCTTAACTTATTTATATCCTGTGCTGTTATCGTTGCACTCATAAAATATCTTTTTACTTTCCCCCGTAGAGAAATGTTTTAATAAAATTGTTGAACAACCCTTAAAAAACAAGTTACTAAAAACCTGCTCTTCCCGGGGTTAAGAAAGGTTACTAAAAGATTATCCTTTCTCTTACTTACCGGCCGGCCTTCTGCCACCAGCACCGGGACCAGGTACACGGCGCTTTGGTTGACCTGCACCACCAGCAGCTCCACCGCCAGTTGCACCTCTTCCCCTGCGGCCTCTTCCATCATCGCCATCAGCCCTTGCTTCAAACTTAGCTGCTTTTGCTTCTGCGCTTTCGTCTGTTTCTGTTTCGTCATCATCCTTATCAGCATGACGTTCCTGCAAGCCTTCTGCAATAGCAGCAGTGAGGTAGTTAACAATAATGGCTATTGATTTGGTAGCATCATCGTTTGAAGGAATTGCATAATCCACTTTATTAGGATCGCAATTGGTATCCACCATACCAAATGTGCTTATGTTGAGGCGTTTTGCTTCTGCCAGTGCAATATGCTCATGCCCTATATCCACCATAAACAAAGCAGCAGGCACACGGCTTATTTGTGCAATACCGCCCAGTACTTTTTCCATCTTTTCCTTATCACGGGTAAGTGTTAAGCGCTCTTTTTTAGTAAGCGTTTCAATACTTCCGTCCTGCAGCATTTTTTCGATGCTCTGCATTTTCTTAACGCTCTTACGCACGGTATTAAAGTTGGTAAGCATACCACCCAGCCAGCGCTCGGTTACATAAGGCATGTTTACACGCTGTGCACATTCAGTTACAATTTCCTTTGCCTGCTTTTTAGTAGCAACAAACATAATTTTTTTGCCGCTGCGTGCAATTGATTTCAGGGCTGCTGCAGTTTCCTGCAGGCCTTCCACCGTTTTGTTCAGGTCAATGATATGAATGCCTTTTTTCTCTGCAAAAATGTAAGGCAGCATCTTGGGGTTCCACTTCTTTTTTAAATGACCGAAGTGTACGCCTGCTTCAAGAAGTTGCTGTTGTAAGGAAGTGTTATTTTCCATTATATAAATTTGATAATGAGATAAATTGATAAATGATTGTATCGATTTTTAAGCGGCTGGTTGCTTCTCCAAAAGAAGCCCCATATTAACGCTTGCTGAACTGGAAGCTTCTCCTTGCTTTTTTACGGCCTGGTTTCTTACGTTCAACACTGCGTGGGTCACGCTTCAGCATTCCTGCCGCTTTTAAAGTAGGGCGGAATTCTGCGTTTACTTCCAGCAATGCACGGGCAATACCCAGTTTTGCTGCTTCGGCCTGGCCCTTAACACCACCGCCGGTTGCATTAATCACCACATCGTATTTGTCAGAAACCTCTACGGCTTTCATGGGTGCTTCTACCTGGTTTTGCAGGTACACCAGTGGAAAATATTGTTTGTATTCTTTGCCATTAATCGTAATTTTTCCTTCGCCCCTGCTGATGAAAACACGGGTTACGGCTTCTTTACGGCGGCCAACTGCATTTTTTTGCTTTTCCATTTTACTTTATTTTGTACGTAGTACTTTTTTTAAATTAGAATTTCAGTTCCTTTGGTTGTTGTGCTCCCTGCTCATGCTCGGGACCTGCATATACAAACAGTTTTTTGTACATCTTGCGGCCCAGGCGGTTTTTAGGCAGCATCCCTTTGATAGCCCTTTCGATAATGGCATCGGGGCGGCGGGCCAGTAAGTTTTTAGCACTTTCTTCTTTACGGCCACCGGGGTAACCACTGAAAGTATCGTATACTT
>JANMDL010000814.1:0-8900 GCA_031376295.1 Chitinophagales bacterium | reverse complement strand
TCCGTAGCCGGTGCGATGAGCACAGGCGAGTTGGGAATCAGCTTTGCAGAAATGATCCGTCAGGATAAGGTGCATATCATTTCCTGTACAGGCGCCAACCTCGAAGAGGATATCATGAACCTGGTGGCCCACAGTCATTATAAAAGGGTACCTAATTACCGCGACCTCAGCCCGCAGGATGAGTGGGATCTGCTGGAAAATCACTACAACAGGGTTACCGATACCTGTATACCGGAAGAAGAAGCTTTCAGGCGGTTGCAGCAGCATATACACAAAATATGGAAGGATGCTGATGATAAAGGGGAGCGTTATTTTCCGCATGAGTATATGTACAAAATGCTGCTGAGCGGGGTGCTGGAACAGTATTATGAAATTGATCCCAAAAATAGCTGGATGCTGGCCGCAGCGCAAAAAAACATTCCTATTGTAGTGCCGGGCTGGGAAGACAGTACCATGGGCAATATTTTTGCCAGTTATATCATAAAAAATGAAATGAAAGCCAGTACCATGAAAAGTGGTATTGAATATATGGTGTGGCTGGCCGATTGGTACAGGAACAATTCTGCCGGTAAGGGTGTTGGCTTTTTCCAGGTTGGTGGTGGCATTGCGGGCGACTTCCCCATTTGCGTGGTACCCATGATGTACCAGGACCTGGAGTGGCATGACGTACCTTTCTGGAGTTATTTTTGCCAGGTAAGCGACAGCACCACTTCTTACGGTTCCTATTCAGGTGCCGTGCCCAACGAAAAAATTACCTGGGGCAAGCTGGATATCAATACACCAAAATTTATTGTGGAAAGCGATGCTACCATTGTGGTACCATTGATATTTGCCTGGATACTCAGTTGGTAAAGTTTATTGCGCAGCGCATTTAACAGGATATAAAAACCGGGGCTGGAATTGCGCCAGCCCCGGAATATTTTAAGATTGCTACCGGTTTGGTTACACTTTCACCTTCTTCCAATTCCCTTTTTTAAACAATACATAAGCTGCAACAGCAATGGCCGTTTCGGCAACTGGCACTGCGATAAACGCACCCTTTGGCCCCATATCAAACCCTTTTGCAAGCAGGTAAGCCAGCGGTATCTGAAACAGCCAGAAGCAAACAAAATTAATGATAGTGGGTGTACGGGTATCGCCTGCTCCATTCAATGCCTGAATAATTACCATACCAATACCATAAAAAATAAACCCGGTTCCCACTATCTGCAGCGATTGTGTGGCATAGTGCTGTATGGCAGCATCTTTTGTAAATATACTGATGATGGGGTTCGGAAAAAACACAAACAAAATGGTAACAAAAATCATAAACACCACATTATATGCAGTACAGAGCAGCACACTCTTACTGGCTCTTTCCGGCTGGCCGGCACCCAGGTTCTGGCCTACCAGTGTAGCGGCTGCATTGCTGAGGCCCCATGCAGGCAATATAAAAAACACCAGGTTGCGTATGGCCAGTTGGTAACCCGCCGATGCATCGGTGCCACCAGTTTCGGCTACTAATTTTGCCAGCACTATCCAACTGCCTGAAGCAATTACAAATTGTAATGTAGCTGGCCAGGCTATTTTTATCAGCGATTTAATGATGGGTGCGTCCCAGGTAAAATGCGGCAGGTTGATTTTAATACCACCCTTGCCCCTGAAAAGGTAGATACACTGATACAGCACGCCGCAACCACGCCCGATAACAGTAGCAATGGCCGCACCCTTCAGCCCCAATTCAGGAAAAGGCCCGTAACCGTTAATCAGCATGGGACAAAGAAAAATATTGATGATGCTAGCCAGCCATAAGCTGCGCATGGCCATGGCTGCATTGCCTGCGCCACGAAAAATACCATTGATAAGAAAAAGCAAAATGATTACAGCACTGCTGCCCAGCATAATGCGGGTAAAACCACTGCCCTCACGTACCACATCCGGGCTGGCACCCATGATGCGCAGAATATCTGCTGAAAATACAACACCGGCAACACTCATCAATACTGTGATGATTAAAGACAGCAGTATAACCTGTGCTCCTGCATGTGCTGCTGCCTCCGGATTTTTTTCCCCCACCCTGCGGGCCACAATTGCTGTAGCTGCCATACTCAGCCCAATGGCTACTGAATATATAATAGTAATGGCAGATTCAGTAAGCCCTACGGTGGCAATGGCATTGGCGCCCAGCTTACTTACAAAAAATATATCTACCACGGCAAAAACACTTTCCAGGCTCAACTCCAGTATCATGGGTACGGCCAGCAGTAATATGGCAATGCGCAGGCTTCCCCTGGTATAGTCGTGTTCATCACTGCTGAGCGATTGCCTGATCAATGAAAAAAAACGTGCCGCTTTATTGGTATGTAAAGAAGTATTGGTCATGATTGTTTGAATATGAAATGAAAAAAGGAGCAATTGGTTCGCTCAGTAAGTAATTGGTCAATGTCATGTCCCGGCAGAAAAAATAGTTGATGCCGGGAAAATTAAAACTTCATATTCGGAGAATTGTATGGTGTAAAGATGTAATATTTATTTAACCTGTACAAATTTTCGGACCAGTTTTATTTGAATGCCGGAACAATTACTCCTGTATGACGGATATCAGCCTATTTATTAATTGTTATCATTTATACAAACCAGGCCGGGCTGTAATATTGCGGTGGTAATAACCTGAAATTTAAAATTCTGACAATGAAAAAAATAGTGATAGCACTGGATGGAAATAATTTTCCGCATGGCGCATTTGAGTTTGCCAAATACCTCAGCTTAGAAAATGATGTACTGCTGGCAGGCGTTTTTTTAAGCCCGGTTGATTACTCAAAATTATTGCTGTATTCGGGTGCAGAAGCTGCTGCCATGATGCCTGGCTGGTATTTTAAGGATGAAGATGACCAGCTTGTGCTGAAAAATATTGTCCTTTTTACCGAAGCCTGCACAAAGGAAGGAATTCGTTTCAGGATACACAAGGACAATATCGGTATGGCCATTGCCTCATTGGTGGAAGAAACCCGCTTTGCTGATGTGTTGCTGGTGAGCAGTGACCTGTTTTACAAAAACATCAGCGAACTGCAGCCCAATTTTTACCTGGAAGAGGTGCTCAAAAAATCTGAATGCCCGGTGCTGCTGATACCAGAAAATTTTACCCTGCCTAAACAGAATGTGATTGCTTATGATGGCAGTGAATCTGCTGTATTTGCCATGAAGCAGTTTGCTTACCTTTTTCCGCAACTGGCAGCGCAGGAAACTGTTTTGCTATCTGTAAATGCCACTGAAAAAAGTGAATTGGCCGAATACAGTCTTGTTACAGAGTTGGCAGCCGGGCATTATCCCAACCTGCGTATAGAAATGGCAACCATGTCAGACAGGCATAATTTTACAGCATGGCTTGCTAATCAGCCCTTAAGTTTCGTGATAATGGGGGCCTACAGCAGGAGCCTGCTTTCGTCATTCTTCAAAAAAAGTTTTGCTGCCGGTGTTATACAGGAAGTGAATATGCCGGTTTTTATAGCACACAAATAATACTTCTTTCATTTAACTGCACAGTAATAAATAAAAAATATGCAAACAACAAGTATCAGGCATTTAACAAACGAACATGCGGGATGGAAAAGCAGCCTGGGGTTTTACAAAGATGAACTGGGTGTTTATAAGAACCGGCTTACGGAAATTGCCGGAAAAAACACAGGATTGGAAACCATGCAGTTGGTAGAACATTTTCAAAACCAGTTTCTGCTGCACATTGAGACCATTGACACACTCAACCACGATATTAACGGGCATCTTAACGGTATGGCTGCAGAAATGCAGGAGCATGCCGGTCATGTTAGCCTTGAGCAACTGACTGAGCATAGCCGACTGAAGGAAAGGTTTGAGACGGAAGATAAAATGTTCTCAGAATTAAAACATGAGTTTACACAGTTTTCTGTAAAATGGATGTAACTTATATCCTATGGAATCTGAAATAAAATTCCTGGAGGGGCCGCAAAGCCGCTGGCAGGAGTTTAAATTTACGGTTAATGTTCTCCTCGATTTTATAAGAGGCTTCAGGGCACTGCATTTTGCAGGCCCCTGTGTTACTATTTTTGGCTCTGCCCGTTTTAAGGACGGGCATCCTTATTACGAAAAAACTGAACAACTGGCAGCAGCTATTGCCCGGATGGGTTTTACTATAATGACCGGGGGCGGGCCGGGTATTATGGAAGCCGCCAATAAGGGGGCCCGTGAGGCGGGTGGAAGATCTGTGGGTTGCAACATTGTTCTCCCCATGGAGCAAAAGCATAACCCTTACCTCGACAAATGGGTGAATATAAAATTCTTCTTTGTACGCAAAACCCTGCTCATAAAATACTCCTACGCATTTGTAGTAATGCCGGGCGGCTTTGGTACGCTGGATGAATATTTTGAAGCGCTTACACTTATCCAGACAAAAAAAATTGACCAGTTTCCCATCATAATTTTCGACAGGGAGTTTCACAAACAACTGCTTGAACACATTGAACTGATGAAGGAAAAAGGCACTATTTCGGCAGATGACCTGCGCCATACCCTTATTACCGATTCTATTGAGGAAGCGGTGGAGCATATCCATAAAAACAGTGTTCATAAATTTAACCTGCAGGCAGAAAAACCAAGAAAACCACTCGGTTGGCTGTTTGAGGGCCGTTAAATCCAATTTTTCAGGCATACATGAGCAAAGTCATACACTTTGTTGCGGATGGTTATTCTTTCAGCACCTGGCTCCGGTTACATTTGTATTAAAAAAAACCGGTTATGAACCATTGCTTAAAAACTGATACGATGCGTTTTCACCGTTTTATAAACGAAAACAAGGGCTGGCAGCAATCACTGGATGTGTACCGGCGTGAAATGCCGGAAATGCAGCAGTTGCTCACAGAAGCAGAAGCAGACGAGTCAATAAGCCCGCAGGAAAGGGATGCCTGCAGGTATCATTTCAGGGCTGAGTTTTCTCATCAACTGGAGGGAATGGAACAGGTAAGAAACGACCTGAATGAGCAGCAGGAAAGACTGAGTAAAGATTGTGCCAGCAATGATGTGTATGATATTGAGGCGCTCTGCTATCAGGATATTATACGCAGCAGGGTGAAAGAACTGCAGAAAACATTTATTGAGCTGAAATGCAATTTCATGTCTTTTCTGTCAACTGCTTTGTAAAAGCGGTAAATAAAAGTGGCATAAGTTTCTGTTACAGCAGGCTTTTACCCGTTTGCTGATGTAAATCATGTGCTGCCATGACCTCGCTTTTTATTTGTTCTCAGGAGAAAAAATAAATTTGAACCGCAAACGATATTTTGGTGACGTTTAACACAGATACAATGGCCCTGATCAAAACAGATCAATTTTATCATGAAAATTTGACGTGGGAGAGGCTGATAGATTTTTTAAAGCAGGAAAACAGTTTTTTAAAAAACAGGCTTGCCCAGGTACTCGACCACAATGGTCAGGTAGCAGATCATTATATTGCCCAGGCCGAACATTTCCAAAACCAGTTTATTTTAAAAGATGGTTTTTTTGAGGAGTTGAAACATGATATACATGAACAGGGGAAAAATTTGAACCAGGCTTACCAGCAGGAAAATGCTGTTTTAAACAGGAAAATAATTAAACAGCAGGATAAATTGCGTAATGAAATGGCTTACCTTGAAAAAGATTTTGCCCGCCTCAGATATGAGTTCAATAACTACCTTTTAAAGGCGTTCTAACCTTAGTTCAGCATATCCGCAAGCTTCTTCTCATTCAGTATCAGCAGCTGGTTTCCCTTAATCTCAATCAGCTTTTCTGCCTTAAAATCGCCCAGGGTGCGTATCAGCGATTCTGTAGCCGTTCCGGCAATATTGGCAAGATCTTCCCGGGATATCTGTATAGAAAAATTTACTTCATCTTCCTTTTTGTATTTATGCTGCAATGTCAATAAGGCATCTGCCACACGCTTGCGCAGCGAGTTGTAAGCCAGCTTTAGCAACTGCTCTTCTTTTTCTGCTACATTTTTTGCCAGTAACTGTATAAATTTCCTGATTACTTCCCTGTTATTGTGTACCAGTTTGTCAAATTCATCCCTGGGTATAATGGCCAGCTCCGTTGCCTCCATGGCCTCGGCGGTATCCCGGTAAGGTGTTCCTTCCAGCAGGGCTGTGTATCCCAAAAAATCCCCCTGGTTATACAGTCCCACTGTCAGCTCCTTGCCATTATCATTCATTTTAAATGTTTTCACTTTACCCTCCATAATATAATACAGGCGGGACGGGTGATTGCCTTCTGAATAGATAACCTGCTTTTTTATATACAAGTTGGTATCCCTGTCCTTAGCCATATCATCCATGGCATTTTTTCCGCCAAAATCATCCAGCATTTCCTGTAAACCTGTTGCTGTTGCGGCATACTCTTTTTTTAACATTTCTGCTTTTTTCAGCCTGCCCTCTACAGCGGTAAGTAATTCAGTATCGTTAAAGGGCTTGGTGATATAATCATCCGCACCCTGTTCCATCCCCTTTCTGAAATCACCTCTTTCGGCTTTTGCCGTTAAAAAAATGAAGGGAATATTCTTTAAGGTATCGTTCTTCTGTACCAGGTGCAGCACGCCGTAGCCATCCAGTACAGGCATCATCACATCGCAAATAATAAGATCAGGAGGATTTGCCAGGGCCATTTCTACGCCTATCTTTCCATTCTCTGCTGTTTGTACACTGTAGTTGGCCAGCTCCAGTATCTCAGCAGTATTTTCCCTTACTTCCAGGTTATCTTCTATCAGCAAAATTTGTTTCATACATCTTTTTTAATTATTATAACCCTTAATTAATAAGCTCCTTGTTACTTTGCAAAATTCGTTGGCTTCAATCAACTGTATTATCTGTCAACTGGTTTTCACCTGTTACAAATTTAATCATAAACGCTGTCCCGGCTTCCAGTTCGCTTTTACAGTCAATTTCGCCGCCAAGCAATTCCACATACTTGGCTACAATATGCAGGCCAAGACCGGTTCCCTGTATGTTAACTGCATTATTGGCACGAAAAAAACGTTCGAAAAGGTGTTGCTGGTCCTCTTCAGAAATACCAATACCGCTGTCTTTAACACTAATAATAATCTGGCCATCTGCATATAAGCCCGTCAGTTGTATGCCCTTATTTTCTGGCGAAAATTTAATAGCATTGGAAAGCAGGTTTATCACTGCGTTTCTTAACAGCGATGGGTCAAGATACACTGTTTTACTGCCGGTATAATTAAAAACTATTTCCTGGCCAATTTTTACATGATTTTGCATCTCGGATGCTATACTGCCCAGTAATTCCTCCAGGTCAAACATTACGGGAGAAGCCTTTATTTTACCATCTTCCATTTTCCCAATACTTAAAAAATCATTGAGGATATCAGTAAGGTTATTCACCGAAGATTTTATACGGAGTATATGCCTTTCCCTTTTTTCCTGCTCATCTGACTGGGTGTATTTTGCCAGCAGGGATGCGGAAGAAAGAATGGTGCTTAGCGGTGTGCGGAACTCATGCGAAGCCATGGATACAAACCGGCTCTTCATATCTCCCAGTTCTTTTTCTTTATTGAGGGATTTACTTAGTTCTTCTTTCGATTGCTCCAGCAATATCATCGCTTCCTGTAATTGCCTGGTACGAAGCTCCACCCTGCCTTCCAGCTCGTCGTTCAGTTGCTCTATCTCCTGCTGCTGCCGCTTCATAGCTGCTTCTGCCTGCTTACGCTGGGTAATATCAATTACAAAGGCGATTACAAAGGAGCCTTCATCGGTTACGAAATTACTCAGGCTTATTTCTACAGGAAATTCTGTGCCATCATTTTTCAGCGCAAAAAGATCCAGATTACCTCCCATCATTCTGGGGCGGGGCTTTTCCTGGTACGCTTCCCGGTGATGCACATGGCTATGCCTGAAACGGGCAGGTATCAGTTCTTCTACTTTCTTTCCCACCATGCCATCTATTTGCTGGTATCCAAACTGTGTGGCTGCATACTTGTTACCCAATATCACTTTACCGGTACTGTCCGCCAGCAAAATGCCAATACTGGCATAATTAAACAATGCTTCAAAGCGCTCTTTTTCACGCTTGCCTACCTGCTCATTTCTTTTTACACTGCTGATGTCCCGGATGCGGATGAGTTTATAGGGATTTCTATGATACATAAAGCCCTCTATCCTGATCTCTCCCAAAAATTCAACGCCCGTCTTTGTAACAAAACCTGCTTCCCTCATATTTTGTACGGCAACCTTGTCTCCATCAGAAATCAGCAGTTCCTCATCCGTAATATTTGCAAGAATATCCTGCTCATAATGCAGCAACTCAGCGGCACTGCTGAAGCCAAAAAGTGCTGCACCAGGTTCATTGATACACAAGAAATGCCTGCTGCCGCTCCGTATGGCACCAACAAACTCCTGTGAACCAGAGCAGTATGCATGCAACAGGGCTGAGTGAAAGTCGGCATTGTCAGCCGGGCTTTTAAAATGCATTGATAAAATGATAAAATGTTGAATGGTAAAGATACCACATTAATGTGTTTACAATATCACCTGCACCAACTGCTTTTCTCCATTAACTGATACAAATCATGCAGCGCATCGGCATTGGTCATTGGCTTAAGGCCAAACCGCACCGTACTTTTACAACGAAGATTTTTTCAATAACAATTTAAACTTAATTTTTATGGAAACAAAAGCTGTTGCAAAAAAAGCGAACAACTGGCCATCGTTATATGACAATGGCGGCTGGTTGAATAATTTTTTTAATGCCCCGCTGGATGAGTACTTCAATTTGGGCAAAGTGATGAATGTACCTGCTGTAAATGTAAATGAAACCGATACAGCCTATCAACTCAGCATTGCAGCACCGGGACTTGAAAAAACTGATTTTAAGGTGGAATGTGCCAATGGTATGCTTACTATTAT
>JANMDL010000788.1:0-2912 GCA_031376295.1 Chitinophagales bacterium | reverse complement strand
AACCGTAATATTTTAAAAGATAAATTATTGCGGCATAGTCATTTTGAAATTTGCCTGGTGGCGGAGGATGGAAGGGACTTTATGCAAAAGATGAAGGAGTTGCCTTTGGGTGTATTGCCTGATGTTGCATTAATGGATCTTGAAATGCCCAATATGGATGGGGTGGATGCCATAGCAGCCGGTTCATCTTTATATCCTGCTGTTAAGTTTGTAGTACTTACTATTTTTGATGACGAAGACAAAATTTTTAAAGCCATCAAAGCAGGTGCTTTTGGCTATCTGCTGAAAGATGAAACTGCCGAGAATATAAGTGATACATTATGGCAAATGCAGGAGAGTGGTGTAGGCCCCATTTCTCCGGGTATAGCCCATAAAATTTTACAACTTGTTCAAAACAATAATCTCACACTGTCCGGGAAACCGGCGTTTAAACCTCAAAATGATTTCTTTGATCTTACACAACGGGAAAAAGAAATACTCCACCTGCTGGTGCAGGGGTTATTATATAAAGAAATTGGCGCCAATTTAAATATAAGTGTCAATACGGCAAAGAAGCATGTAGTAAATATTTATCACAAACTGCATGTAAACAGCAGGGCGCAGGCATTGCACCTGGCTTATGAAAAGGGATTGCTGTAGTTAAAATAGGAGAAGCGAAAAGTATAACAGAAATCCCCCGGGACGAAACCGAGGGATTTTACCTGGCATGAAAAATGACGATCTTCTCTGTTGGTGTATTTATATGACCGCCACTATTGTTTTATCAGTTTAATGGTTATAGCTTCCTTATTGCCGGACAGTTGAATAAGATAGATACCGGCCGCTAAGCGGCTTATATTAATTTCTTCAATACTTTTTTGAATAGCCTGTTGTTGTTGTATTTTTCCTGCCAGGTCAATTATTTTTACAAGCCTGTAATCACCAACGCCTTTAAGCAATATAAAATCGCTGGCCGGATTCGGCAACAGGGAAACGGGCTGTGGCTTGCTGAAGTTTACATTAATTATTTTGCTGTATTTAACAGTGCCATCAGCATCCACTATTTTAAGACGGTAAAAATTATTGCCATTTACGGGGCTTATATCCTGTGATGTATACGTATTGCGTCCGGATACATTTCCTGCATTTACATTATTGAGCAAAATAAAGTTCCGGCCATCGCTGCTTTTTTCCACTTCAAAGCGGGATAAATTTTGTTCATTCTCTGAAACCCATAGTAAACAAATACCGCTGTTGCATTTACTGGCAGCAAAATTAATAAGGGTGACTGGCAATGGATTTAATGATGTACCGGATGCAAGTGTAAAGGGACTAAAATTGCTAACAGCACTCAGCGATTTAACAGTACCCGCATTATTGGTACCCGTAGTACCGCCATTCCCTTCATCCTTCCATAGGCTTCCGTTCCAACGGGCTACTCTTAAATCAGGCATACTATTTACAGTGCCGCTGCGGGCAATATCCCAGCTTAAAGTAACAAATACATTGGATGTACCCGCAGTTCTGTCGAGCAGCCAGTATTCTTTTTTTGAAATATGATGCAATGTCGGGTCTTTCTGTGTGCTGTCATATCCGGCACTCTGCGGTGGCTGGTTGAAATACTGTGCCCTGAATGCATCGGCGACAAGAGCTGGTGCTGAAATGCTGACGGGAGTAAGCCCGGATGCTTTTCCAATGGGAAATATAAATACATCATTGCCAATTTTAGTTACAGGCCCGTCTGCATGGCTGGCTGCAGATACGCCGCTATAAACAGCATCATCTGAAAATACCAGTTCATTACCGGTGCTGCTGAAAATATTACCACCATTGAAAGTAAGTATGCCTGATACTGTAACAGGGTCATTCAGTGTGATTTTTCCTGCACCTGTTTTTTCTATTGTGGGTTCTGAAATAATGATGGGCTGTGTACCCAATTGTTCAATAATAGTATTGGCACTGCTATTGAATTTTATTTTACCTAATGTAATTCCACTGGCGGAGTTTAAGGTAAGGTTTTGTGTTAGTTCTGTAAAGCTTCCGGCGCCAATATTTATATTACCGCTGGTGCTTAGGTAAGTTACATTGCCAATATATTTATTACCGGAAGATGTAATATCCGCATCATTAAGTGCACCGGAGCCATTAATGGAAAAACTGCTGTTACCGGTTATTGTATTATTGCGGAAGAATGTTGTATAAGTATTACCTGCATCACTGGCGGTAGTAACATTGCCGGTGATGGAGTTGTTAGAAAAAGAGGAGGCCCCACCGGTTTTGTATCCTGTAATGCTCAGCGAGTTTACAATAAGTGTATCTTTTTCTAAAGTGAAGCCTGCGGCGGAATTTTGAACAGTAATGCTGCCCCCGCCAGTTTGATTAATCAACCGGTACATTTTAAAATTATCAGGCGTTGTATAATTAGCTGTAATATTTATGGCACCGCCAATAGTTGTTTTTACACCGGGATTGCCTAAAGAGGTACCAACAATACCACCACCTCCTGCATTATTAGTACAGGTAAAATGTCCGGTTACAGTGCCACCGAAATTAAAAGCCGAGGTGGAGCCTGCAACAGTACGGTTAATGGTAAGGTTGCCATCAAACTGTGATTTGTCGAGACGACAAATGTTAAGCGGGCCTGAACCGGCAGCATTAAAAGTTGTATTACCAATATAATGATTACCCTCGTTGGCAGCATTTGCTTCATAAAGTCCATCGGCGCCATTACTGGTAATGCTGGTATTACCAGTAATTAAATTATTGCTGAAAAATGTTCCATAAGTATAGCTGGCATCACTGGCCGTGGTAACATTACCGGTGATGGAATTGTTTAAAAAGTACGAGGATCCGGAACCCTGGTACCCGGTAATACTCAGCAAGGTTACCTTGAGTGTGTCTTGCTGTAAAGCGAATCCTGTTGCGGAATTTTG
>JANMDL010000574.1:0-6018 GCA_031376295.1 Chitinophagales bacterium | reverse complement strand
CAGCAAGCCGCCGTTGCTGCCACCACGTATCGCAATCTTACCTTTATTGGTGTATTTTTTTTCAATTAAAAATTCTGCTGCACCAATAAAATCATTAAACACATTCTGTTTATTCAGCAGCATACCTGCCTTATGCCACTCCTCCCCATATTCGTTACCACCACGCAGGTTTACTACTGCATACACTCCGCCCTGCTCTAAAAAAAATGCGTTGCTGATGCTGAAGCCGGGCGTTTGCGGTATATTAAAGCCGCCATAGCCATAAATCAGCACCGGGTTATTGCCATCAAGCTTCAGCCCTTTTTTATACGTAATAAACATGGGTACCTTAGCGCCATCTTTACTGGTAAAAAAACTTTGCAGCGTCTGGTAATCATTACTGTTAACTTTCACCTCCGTTTTGCGAAACAACTCACTTTTTCCATCTGCAATATTGTACTTGAAAATTGATGGCGGGTAATTGAATGAACTATAAGTATAAAAAATTTCTTTGTCACCTTCTTCTCCGCCAAAACCACTGGCAGTGCCTATGCCGGGCAGCTCTATGGCCCTCTCTAAATTACCTTTAATGTTACATTGGTACACCCTGCTGCTGGCATCTTCTAAATAAGTAAGAAATAATTTACCGCCCGCAGCCGAAGCAGATTGTAATAATTTTGTTCGTGTGGGAATAACTTCTTTCCAGTTTTCTTTTACAGGATTGGTTGGGTCAATAGAAACTATTTTGAAATTCTGCGCATCCTCGTTTGTCATCACCAGCAGCCTGTTGCCTTCACTGTGCACTATACCCGGGTTAGTAGTAAAACCCTTAATAAGTAAAGTGAAATCACCATTTTTTTTCAGGTCTTTCACCCACAATTCCCTGCCGCTGGTACCTTCTGATTTTGAAATGAACAGGAATCTTTCATCTTCTGTAAGCCCACTGCTAATCGTCCGTTGCGGATGCTCTTTGTCTTCATATACTAATACATCTCCGTCCTGTGAAGTGCCTGCTTTGTGATAATAAACTTTATGGTATTCATTTTTTCTGCTAAGTTTACCCGCTTCATCCGGCGTTGGATAGCGGCTGTAATAAAATCCCTCATCACCCTTCCACGAAAGTCCGCTGAATTTAATCCAGTTCACTTTTTCTGTAAGCGGCTGCCTGGTTTCCACATTTATGGTAACAGCCACCTGCCAATCACTTCCTGCCTGCGCAAGCAGGTAAGCACAATACCTGCCATTTTTGCTGAAGCTGAGGTTACTCATGGCAGCAGTACCATCCTGCGAAAAACTATTTGGGTCAATAAAAATCTCCGGGGTACCGGTTAATCCCTTTTGGCGGTACAATACACTCTGGTTTTGCAGCCCGTTATTCTTGTAAAAGTAATAATAACCGTTTTTGGCAAATGGCGCTGCATATTTTGGATAATTCCACAACTGCTCCAGTTTTGTTTTTACCGCATTGCGGAAAGGAATGGTGCTGAGGTAGTTTTGCGTAACTGCATTCTGTGCATCCACCCATTTTTTTGTATCACTGCCGTTGTCATCCTCCAGTCAACGATAAGGGTCTTTCACTTCAGCCCCAAAAAAAGTATCCACCTGGTTTACTTTTTTGGTGGCAGGATAAGTAAGTTGTGCAGTGGTAAACAAGTTTCCAACGGCAAAACAAATAAAAATGACAAGAAATTTCATACTGCAATGGTTTGCGTAAAGATACTCACAAAACCTCCTTACATTCGATTTTAGTTCATTTCGTTAAGAATGTGTATTTTTGACACATTGTTAAACAATCACGGTGTTAATTTGTTGGTTATTATATTTTTTCTAACAGATTGTGCCATTAATTCATTTTCTTTAAACAATGGAAAATAAAATTACCAAAATCGGGGTAATGACTTCGGGAGGCGATTCGCCGGGTATGAATGCGGCCATACGTGCAGTAGTGCGTACAGGGTTGTATTATGGCCTGGAAGTGTATGGCATCATGCGTGGTTACCAGGGTATGATTGATAATGACATTGTGCAGATGGAAAGTAAAAGTGTGGCCAATATTATACAGCGTGGCGGCACTATTTTAAAAACTGCACGATGCAAGGAATTTTTTGAATACGAAGGCCGTAAAAAGGCGTATGATAATTTAAAGCAAAGAGGTATCAATGGGCTGGTAATTATTGGTGGCGATGGCAGCTTCAGGGGAGCTAAAAAATTTCATGAAGAGTTTGACATACCCAGTGTGGGGTTGCCAGGTACAATTGACCGGGATATTGTAGGCACCGATTTTACTATCGGCTTTGATACAGCCGTTAACACAGCGGTAGAAGCCATTGATAAAATACGTGATACTGCCGATGCACATGACAGGCTGTTTATTATAGAAGTGATGGGCCGTGATGCCGGCTTTATTGCGCTGCACAGCGGTATTGCTACCGGGGCAGAAAATATACTGATACCAGAGCGTAAAACAGATATGGAGGAAGTGATACGTTCATTGCAGGAAAAAGAGAAAAGGCGAAAATTAGTAAACCTGATTGTGGTGGCTGAAGGCGATGATTTTGGTGGAGCTGAAGGAGTAAATAAAGTAATAAAGGAAAGACTGCCGGAGCTTGATACAAGGGTTTGCGTATTGGGGCATATACAACGTGGAGGATCACCCAGTTGCTTAGACAGGCTGATAGCCAGCCGTATGGGATATCATGCAGTGGAATGCCTGGTGGAAGGTAATTACAATATTATGATTGGCATTAAAGAAAACCGCATCAACCATACACCGTTTGAAAAAGCAGCGAAAATGAAAACGAAGGTAAGTGAAGAGTGGATGAAGATTGTGAAAATACTTTCCAGTTAAATGCCACAAAAGAAACAATCAATTAATACCAAACCAATATCATTGCAATAAAGTATTATGAGCAAGCATATCAGCAAGTACCTGCACCAGCAGATGGATAAAGAAGCAGGAATTATACATTCTCAGAAGCGTACAAAAATTGTAGCCACCGTAGGTCCGGCGTGCAGCTCATACGACCAGTTGCTGGAATTAGTAAGGGCAGGCGTAAACGTATTCAGGCTGAATTTTTCGCATGGCACTTATGAAGATAAAAAGCAGGTGATAGAAAACATCCGCCAGATAAATAAAACCGAGCCTTATAATATTGCCATATTGGGCGATTTGCAGGGCCCCAAACTAAGGGTGGGCGATATTGCCGGTGGCAATATTGAACTGGCATCCGGCGATGAAATTATTTTTACTACAGAAAAAGTTACGGGTACAAAAAGTAAGGTATACGTGTCTTATCCAAACCTTGCCAAAGATGTGAAAGTAGGGGAGCGGATTTTTTTAGATGATGGTAAAATGGAAGTACAGGTAAAGGAGATACTGAATGATACAGAAGTATTGATTACCGTAAATCTTGGGGGGATATTACTGCCTAAGAAAGGTGTAAACCTACCCGACTCTGCATTGACCATGCCATCGCTTACAGAGAAGGATATTGCAGACCTTGAATTTATCATTGACCAGAACCTCGACTGGGTGGCGCTTTCATTTGTACGCAGGGCCGAAGATATTATTGCACTTAAAGGAAGGATAAAAGCCAGAAGCAGCAAGATTAAAGTTATTTCAAAGATAGAAATGCCCGAAGCACTCAGAAACCTGAGGGATATTATTGTAGAAAGTGATGGCATTATGGTGGCCCGTGGTGACCTTGGTGTTGAAATACCGGTGGAGCAGGTGCCGATTATTCAAAAAGACATCATCCGCAAATGTATGCACCGGGCCAAGCCGGTAATAGTGGCTACACAGATGATGGAGAGTATGATGGAGCGTACCAAGCCCAACCGCAGCGAAGTGTCGGATGTGGCCAATGCGGTTCTGGAAGGTGCTGATGCAGTAATGCTGAGCGGCGAAACGGCCATGGGTACTTATCCAACGCTGGTAGTGGAAATGATGAGTAAAATTATCCTTGAAGCTGAGCGTACAGTGTACGATTACGATAAAGATGATATATTGACACCACAGCCGCATTCACCTTCATTTTTAAGTGATGCAGTATGCTACAGCGCCTGCAAACTGGCACAGGATACAAAGGCAACAGCCCTGATAGGAATGACCCAGAGCGGCTATACCGGCTTTATGCTTAGCAGCTACCGGCCAAGGTCGCCGCTGTATATTTTCAGCAAAGAAAAAACACTCATCAACCAGTTGAGCCTCAGTTGGGGTGTACGGGCCTTTTATTATGGTGAAGAAGAAAGCCTTGACGATATCATTTTTGACCAGTTGAATATTTTAAAAGAAAGAGGCTTTATCAAACCCGGTGATGTGGTGATAAATACAGGAAGTACGCCGGTGGCACTGCATTTGCCTACTAATATGGTAAAGGTAACGGTGGTGGAGTAGGGGAACTGAATTTTCGTTTTATAAACTCAGCCATAAAAAAATGAGTATCAAGATGTCTCAGAAAATACAAAAAATTGGAGTTTTTTGTTAATTTTGGTATTCACTATATGAAAAGCAGAATAATTTGTCGTAAATTGAGTTGTTAACGATTTAATAAGCAAAAGCTTATGGCAAAAGAAACTGAAAAATATAAACAATCTCAAAAGAAAACCCCAAAATCCGTGGTTTCCGGGCAATCTGCTGCAAAACAATTTGGTATTAAGGATTCATTTCGTGAATGGGATTTAGAATCAATGGAAGGTATTTCTGCAATTATTGAACCTGCCGCAGTTGCACATATGGTTAGCGCCGGTAGCCAGGAATTATCAGGATTAGTGACTTACACTCAAATAGGGTATAAAGATCATGAAAGGGCAAATACTTTGGTGATATTAAATACGCAGTACTGTACCTGCCTCATAATCGAAGTAACAGATACAAAGGTTATCGCAGAAACCTTAATTGACAAAGAAAATAACTTCACTCAAACCCGCAGTTTCGATAAATCACCTTTTGAGGGTGTTATTGATTGTAAAGAAGGCGCCATTTTCAATCTTACTATTGTTACCAAGCCCGGCAGCCGTGAATTTATTTATACACCCGGCAACCCCGATGATATAAAATATTTTGAAGAAACATTAGTAGATACAACCAGCTTACAAAATGACCTCAAAAACGACCCGGTTTACAACCAAGGCCCCATCCTCAACGATGATGGGGATTCATTTTAAAAATGTTGGGCAAGGCGATAGTATAGTAATTGAATGGGTGTTTAACAAAGCACTTCATATTGGCTTAATTGATTGTGCGCTGGATTACGATGGTGGCAACCCGGTGCTGGAGCATCTTATATCGCTGGATAAAGAATATGTGCTTCATTTTATCATCCTCTCACATCCTCATGAAGACCATGATGGCGGTATTATCGAGCTGCTTACATACATGCAGCAAAACAAAATAGCCACCAATTATTTTTGCCACGATTTTTATTTTGATGCCCGGTATAAAAATAAAGTAACAAAGAAGTGGTTGACTTTTTTAGAAAAATTCAGAAAACTTGAAAAACAACTGGAAGCAGCAGACTTGTTTGGTATAAGAGCTCCAATTGGAACTGGCTATACGATACCAATGGCTGGAAATAAATTGCAATTACGCTGTATTTCGCCTGCAGGATATGAGTTGGATTTGTATCAATCTAAAGTAAATGAGTTGTCAAAAAATTTTTTTAAGCAAAACTCGGCGCATGCAAACCTGCTTTCCACAGCAATTAAGCTTGAAACTCCAAGGACTTACTGTCTATTTACAGCCGATACAGATATTGCTTCTTTTGACCGGTTTTACAAAAACCTTAAAAATGATAAAAAACCGAAAGTATTAGAAGCTGGCCAGGTTCCCCACCATGGCTCCGTAAAAAACTACCACGAACCATTCTGGCATGAGTTGAAGCGGAAACCGAAAACCGCTGCTGTTATTTCGGTAGGGGATAACGACTATACCCACCCTTCATCAACCGTATTGCAATCATTACACACAGCAGGCTACCGGGTACACTGCACCAATATTGTAAATGATGCTGTTGCTTTTTACAACCAGCTCAACCCCGA
>JANMDL010000771.1:0-2902 GCA_031376295.1 Chitinophagales bacterium | reverse complement strand
TGTCTTTTGCGCCCAAGCGGTAATTGGCTTTGGCATTCATGTCGTAAAAATAGAGTTTGGAATCCTTTAAACTTTCATTTTTGGACAATTTTAAAAACAAATCGGCATAAGTCCGGCGTGCCGAAACAATAAAAGAACCTTCGTCCTTTTGTAGTGGCCCTTCCAGTGTTAGTCGGGATGAAATAACACCTAGGCCACCCGAAGCATTGAATTTTACTGCATTTCTCAGCTGGGGAGTGGCTGCCATAGGAGAATTGATGAAATTAGCCACTGTGGTGGCAGTTCTTGTAATGCCGCTGGTAAGCATACAGTTTGGGTCTCGTTGAGCAAGGGTAAACTGTATCATAATATCGGCAGCAAGGCCGCTGAATGCGGCGGGAACAGTACTAACATCGGCATTCATACGCCTGTAAAAATTGTTTAATGCATCAATCTGGCTTTGTACCTGTGCAGGTGAAATGTTTTCCGCAGCATTTTTATATACCACATGCACCACTACAGGTATTGTAACAACGGTGCTGCGAAAGTCAGCAAAATTTGTTGCTTGTAAATTTTTCAGGTATGCCTCCGTTTGCCTTTCCAACTGCTCAAGCCCGGCTCTGAATTTCTGATCAATTTGTAAACGTCTGTCAAAATCTATCATTTGACCACATACAAACTTTGACTTATCCTGCCCCTGGCCTATTACGGGGACAGGTAATTTGCAGGATACTGAAAAAATCAATGATGCACAAAGCATCATGATTTGCATTTTCGTCTGTTTCATGTTATTCTGTTTTAGGTTGTCCGCTGCACAATCCTGTAGCGGGAATGAAATATATTTTACAAGTTAATATCAGCCAAAATGTTGCTTTGTTACCATCAGCAGGGTAAAGCTGGTTGCCAGGGTGCCGGGTTTATCCACACAGCCTTTAAAAACAGGGCAAAAAAATCCATTGTAAAATTTTTCAATTACGCAAATAAGCTTACCTTTGCCTTCCCAAAAAAAGGGGTAGTTCTTTAAAAATAGCGTCAACAACGCAAAATAAGCCGAAATAGCTCAGTTGGTAGAGTCCCGCAGCTGCGGGATAATCAGTAGGTCGCTGATTCCATCTATTACTGGGATATTTTAATAAATAAGCCGAAATAGCTCAGTTGGTAGAGCAACTGATTTGTAATCAGTAGGTCGCTGGTTCGACTCCAGTTTTCGGCTCTTTGATTTTGATTTTTTGGGCAGGTGGCCGAGTGGTTAAAGGCGACAGACTGTAAATCTGTTCTCTCCGGAGTACGTAGGTTCGAACCCTACTCTGCCCACAATACGATTTGATAATTAGCTGATGTGCTGATTGGATAATTGTAAATACAGTTCTTTATTATAGTGGGCTTCAATTAGCTGGTTACCACATCAGCTAATCAGCACATTCACCAGCGGGAGTAGCTCATTTGGTAGAGCGGTAGCCTTCCAAGCTTCAGGTGGCCAGTTCGAGCCTGGTCTCCCGCTCTTTAGTTCTTTGTTGATATAGAATGAGAATGTAGACAAATCCTTTCTCATAAGCTGTAAACAAGCCATTGTAGCTCAGGGGTAGAGCACTTCCTTGGTAAGGAAGAGGTCGTGAGTTCAATTCTCATCAACGGCTCATAAGTGGTATGCGGCACAGGTATCGGGCAACAACAGCCCGCATATTTGTACAAATACCATATAAAATAATTTAAGATTTTTAGCGCAGGCTAAAGTTACATTACAATTTAAAAACAAAAAAAATGGCAAAAGAGTCCTTCAAAAGGGATAAACCCCACGTTAACGTTGGTACCATTGGTCACGTTGATCACGGTAAAACTACATTAACTGCCGCTATTACCGATGTTTTGTCAAAAAGAGGTTTAGCGGAAAAGAAAAACTATGATGATATCGATGGTGCTCCCGAAGAAAAAGAGCGTGGTATCACTATTAACACTGCACACGTAGAATATGCTACGAATACCCGTCACTACGCACACGTAGACTGTCCAGGTCACGCCGATTATGTTAAAAACATGATTACAGGTGCTGCGCAGATGGATGGAGCTATATTAGTGGTAGCTGCTACTGACGGCCCGATGCCCCAAACAAAAGAGCACATCCTGCTTGCCCGTCAGGTAGGTGTACCTCAGATTGTGGTATTTATGAACAAGGTTGACCTTGTTGATGATCCTGAATTATTAGAATTAGTTGAAATGGAAATCCGTGAGTTATTAACTTCTTACGGTTTTAATGGTGATGCTACACCAATTATACAAGGTTCTGCAACCGGCGCTTTGGCTGGAGAAGACAAGTGGGTTGAAAAAATCAACGAACTGATGGATGCTGTTGACAGCTACATTCCATTACCTCCCCGCCCGGTTGATTTACCGTTCCTGATGAGTGTTGAGGATGTATTCTCTATCACTGGTCGTGGTACTGTAGCTACAGGCCGTATCGAAAGAGGTAAAATTAAAGTAGGTGAAGCAGTAGAAATAGTTGGTTTGATAGAAACTCCGCTTACTTCAACTTGTACTGGTGTTGAAATGTTTAAAAAACTGCTTGACGAAGGTGAAGCTGGTGATAATGCAGGTTTACTGCTGCGTGGCATTGAGAAAACCCAGATCCGTCGTGGAATGGTTATCTGTAAGCCAGGTTCTATCACTCCGCATACCGACTTCAAATGCGAAGTATACGTACTGAGCAAAGAAGAGGGTGGACGTCATACGCCGTTTTTCAACAAATACCGTCCTCAATTCTACTTCCGTACAACAGACGTTACAGGCGAAGTGGAACTGAATGCAGGAACAGAAATGATCATGCCTGGCGATAATACCTCTATCACAGTTAAGCTGATTCAGCCGATTGCGATGGAAAAAGGGTTGAAATTCGCTATTCGTGAAGGTGGCCGTACCGTTGGTGCAG
>JANMDL010000756.1:0-31758 GCA_031376295.1 Chitinophagales bacterium | reverse complement strand
CCAGGTTAATATTGTGGTTGTAATTGACTGTACCCATCAGGGAAATCACATATTTCCTGTTTTTGTAGGGCTTGCTGAAAGTGTAAAAACCATTTACATTATAGTAGCCATTAACATTTTCTGGTTTGGTGAGCTGTGCACCGCTATTGCCCTGGCGGATGGTATTGTTTACAATCTGGTTTTGAGTGGTGCTTACGGAGAGATTGGTGAACAAAACCTTTCCGCTGATGAAATTGAAATTATTGAAAGAAAGGTTCATAGAATGGGTGATGGATGGTTTGAGGTTGGGATTGCCTGTTGATGCGTATTGGGGGTTGCTGATATCGAGTACATCCTGCAACTGGCTGAAACTGGGCTGCTGTGCGTTGCCACGGTAGCTGATATTGAGTGATTTGCTGCGTGAAAAATTGTATGCCATCCTGAAAATGGGGAACATATTCACCCTGCGGATTGGCCTGTAGGCACTGTCTTTGGTGATGGAGTTTCCCCGAAGGTCAACCGGCTGCAGGCTCAGCCCAAGAGTGTAATTATATTTCTTCATGGTGGTTCTTACAGAAACGCCTATACGGTTGTTGTAAAAATTATTTTCATAATCATTCGACAGGGAATCAGAAAAACTGCGCAGGCCGGTAACAGGATTTACATTAAATGTTTGTTTATTGTTGCGGGCATAGCTGTTGTTGTAAGAGTAGCGCAGGTCTAACGTACGGAATTTTGACAGCGGCTCTGAATAAGTAACACTGAAACCATAATTGCGGTTGTCGTTCTGCTGGTTGATGAACTGGTAGCTATTGAAACTGCCGGGAAAACCGCCATAGCTTATGGTATTGTTCTGCGCATCCTGCTCGGTGTCGCTGGACGATTTGCCAAGCGACAATGTAGTGGATAAATTACGGCCACGCTTGCGGAACTTGTGGTTAAACAGCAGGTCGCCGCTGAAATTGGGTGCTTTGGAATTGCTGATATTTTTGTTGCTGCCATCGCTGGTTTTTACACCACCGCCATCGCTGAAATTAAATGATTTATTGCTGTTGGTTTCGCTGCCTGCATAACTAATACTGGGGCTGAGCTTGAGGTAATTGAAAGAGTCAATATTGTATTCAATGTTCATGTACAGCCGGTGGTTATTGCCTGCTGTTTGTGTGTTGGCATCCTGTATATTGGTAAAACTGCCAGTGGCAAAAAAGTTTTGTGTGGCAGTTTGCTGAATGGTGCTGGTATTGCGGTGAGAATAAGAATAGCTGCCGTAAGCAGTTATTTTTTTACTCCAGTCGGCACGGTAATTCATACCAAATGAGTTGGAAGCAGTGATACCGCTGCTGTTATTTTGACCGCCGGTGAAAAACCCCTGGTCGCCATTGCTTATGGCATTGGTTAAGCCACTTGTGCCACCCATATCGTTCATCATGCCCTGGCCCATTTTCATCATGTTGCCTAAACCCCTGTTGCCGCCGCCGCCAAAGTTAAACAGCGACTGGTTCGTATTGTTGCTGTTGGCAAAAACGGATATTTGTGTTTTGTTGTTGAAGTAGTTGCCGTTAAAAGAGCCCAGGTACCTGTCCTGCGTACCACCACCAAGTGTCACCCTCCCAAAATATCCTTTGTTTTTATCTTTCTTCAACTGCAGGTTAATGGTTTTGGTGGGTTCACCATCTTTAACGCCGCTGATATTAGCCTGGTCGCCATAGTCATCAATCACCTGCACCTTATCAATAATATTTGCGGGTAGTTCACGGGTGGCCGTTTTTACATCGCCGCCAAAAAACTCTTTACCATTTACAGTTATTTTATTTACAGTTTTGCCCTGTGCGGTTACGTTGCCATCTTTATCTACACTCACCCCTGGCAGTTTTTTCAGTAAGTCCTCGGTACTGGCATTTTCTTTTACTGCAAAGGAGGCTGCATTGTATTCTACGGTATCTTCCTTTATAACAATTGGTGCCGACTGTACAATTACTTCGCCCAGCATTTTTGCCCTGTCGGCAAGGATGATATTGCCAAGTGAAATTGTTTTTTCTGCCTTGGTTACGGGTACAAATTTAGCCACTGGCTGGTAGCCCATATTGCTGATGATAACAGAGAAATTGGAAGTCGGCACAGTTTCAAAACGGAATTCACCTTTTTCGTTGGTGAAAGTGTAGCTGGTGTCTTTTAGGTTGGCTTTTACCACCAAGCCAACTACGGCTTTGTCCATTGGTTTTTTTGATGCTGAGTCAATTACAGTGCCTTTTACCTGAGCATTTACAATATAACCTGTTATTAAAAATACAATGGATAGTACAACTTTTCTCATCAGCGTTGGTATTATTTACGAAGAATTTCGTGTAAAGATAAGGGTGTGTGGTTGAATTGTTTTCTTTTTTTGGGATGAGTGGCAGGGGGGAAATGGGATTTTAACAATTTGTTGATTGGGTAAAAGTATGACCATTTTTCGCTGCCGCCTGTGTCTTTGACCAACGGCGAAATTTTATGGCTCTCAACGATTTGAAGCATCCTGTCTAGCATTTTTCATCAACTGCCTCAAACTAACCAAATGCGCAAAAAGCACCACCGGAACAATAAATACCGGCAGCCAGCTAAAGGGAAAATACAGGATGGCAATATTGGGCTGGTTAAATGCAAACTGCTGGAGGGGTGTTGGTGCAGAGAGTAAAGCGTTCACCACTATGTTCAGTAAAAGGCCAAGGCAGATGAGGTTCCAGGCGATAGTGAAGTTGCGTTTGAGCCTGCCTTTTACTAAACCAAACCAGGCAATAAAGGGTGCGGTAATACCGGCGATGATATCGAAATTTCTTCCCTCAAATGTCATTAATTGTGGTATTGTTTTTTGTACAAAGAGACAGTACAAAACAATTTCAACCGGTATGCGTACAATGTGAATGTAAGTAATGTCAGCCAATGGCAAACTGTCAATAAATAGCCTTCCTTTTTTTGTTACGAACAAGATAACGAGTAACAGAATTAATGGAAACACACCCAGCAGTATAATTGTTGGTGGTAATGCAGTAAGGTTGTTGCTGTACACATTGTTTAGTGTTAGTATGGCCTGCAGCGTAAGCCATACAACCATGCCAATGAATATGTATTTTGAAGCAGCCCTTGTATTGGCAGAGGCTGAATTGGCTACAGCACGGTAAAGCAATAACAATGTAGCGATGGTGGTGAGTATAAAAATTACAGGTATGTAAAGCGGTATGTCTGCCGGCATGAGTAACTGTATTTTAATGAATAAGCTTTGCGTATTGCAGTAGCAAAGATATTAAAGTATAAGGGTAGAAAACTACTCTATTACAATATCGTACCTGCTCAGCAGCCCGGCAATACCTGTTACAGAAAACTTTGCTTTTTTTATTTTGTTCTGTGAAGGGTCAATGGTATAGTTATACGCAGTTCTCAAATCTGCTTTTTCTAATAAAGTATTTTCAAACACGGCGCCTGCCATATCGCAGTTGTCAAAAATGGAGCCGCTTAGTTCTGATTCGGTAAAATCCACTTCGGTGAGGGAGCAGTTGATGAATGATGTATTTTTCATTTTTCGCTGGTAAAAAGAAGATAGATTGAGTATGCAATTATCAAAACTAACCGTGAAATTTATTTCTTTGCAATGCTCAAAATGCAGTCCAAGCATTTTACAATCTTTAAATGCAGTATTTCTGAAGGCGGTGGCACCCAGTTTGGCCATAGCCAGGTTGCAGCCGGTAAAACTGCAGTCAGTAAAAATAATGCCGGAGAGGTTTACATCAGCAAAATTGCATACGATAAAACTACAGCCCTCGTATTCGCCAGCGGGAAGGCCGTTTTTTGTAAAATCAATGTTTTCAAATATTTCGTCTTCTGTACAATTATTTGCCATTGCTTTATTTTTTCATTGCTATCATCTTTACATACAAATCTTCCACTTTCTTCCTGGCCCAGGGTGTTTTGCGCAAAAAAGTGAGGCTCGATTTAATGCCCGGGTTATTGATGAAACAGTTGATGGTGATTATCTGCCCCAGATCCTCCCAGCCAAAAAAGCCCACCAGTTCAGTGAGTATGGCCTCCAGTGTTTTGCCATGAAGTGGGTCGTTTGACATGCTGTTTGAAATCTATTAAAAATGTAATTTTTGTCTGTGCCGGTAATTTGGCTTTGGCAAATATAGCAATATTAGTTTTGAGTGATGCGATGGTCATTGGTAAGGATACATATCAAATTGTAGTTGCATTTCCTGGTTATGGACCGTGGGACACCGCCCACGGCTTACTGCACTGGTGAGTAACCCCTGATACACAACGGCAGTTGGATTATTAGGAAAAAAAAACGGGCCGCCTCTCAGCAACCCGTTTTAACATTATTTTCAAATCTTTACTGCGCCAGTGATATCCTTACCTGCACTCCTGCCCTTGTATTGGTGAT
Organism: Chitinophagales bacterium; assembly: GCA_031376295.1. Taxonomy (GTDB): domain Bacteria; phylum Bacteroidota; class Bacteroidia; order Chitinophagales; family Chitinophagaceae; genus Ferruginibacter. Next base: position 27,365 of record JANMDL010000756.1, on the reverse strand, counting down.
AGGTGCGCTGCTGGATACATAAGGTGTTACCCTCCGCTGATCGAAAAACAGTTTGATGTTGATGCGGTTGTTTAAGAAATAATCAATACTTGGTGTAATGGTTATCTCCTTACTGCCACCGGTGGCAAAATTATTGTTCTGGTCAAGGCGGCTGTTGGCGGTGATGTTGTCCCGTATTTTAAAGTCGAAACGGAAGTTGATTTCATTGTCCAATTTACTGCCTCCATCCTTGTTCAGCCACTTGGGCAGTTTTAAGCCAGCCAGCAGCTTCAATCCTTTTTTCCGGTAGCCGCCACCCACAGTAAATTCTGTGCTGCGTACTTCGCTCAACTGGTAATCAACCAGGCTCAGGCTCAACTGCCTTGTTTTGGCATACTCAAACTTAAACTGCATCTGGTTGGTAAACATCATATCCACACCCAGCATTGGCTGAAATTGCTCTGATATGGTGATGTTAGGAATAAGGAAATACGGGATCAAGTTTTTGGAAACCGTATCATAAAAAGATGGATAGCCAAATCTTGATCTATCCTGGTACAACAGGGCAGATGTAAATCCGTTCATGCTCAGGTTGCCATTGTAACCATGCGAAACCGTAAAATTGGTGAATATTTTATCCAGTCCCTTTATTCTCGATAAGCCGTTGTAATCCAGCTTCCAGTTGGGCCTTGGTAAAATACTTTTAAAAGGATTGGAGCGTACGTTTTCGTTGCTTTGTTTTATCAGCCCCACTTTATTGGGATCCTGCCCGGTATAAGCTGCAATAAATGAGGGTATGAGTACATCCACTGCATACCTGTTGTACCCAAAATAGTAACCATCGGCACCTACGGGCTGACCGCTGGTAGCAGGATTGCTGTATGGGTTAGCCTGGCCCAGCCTTTTTGAAAGTACCTGCCGGTAATCCTGAAACTTGAGGAAGGTTTCTGAAACACGGTTGGGGTCAAATTTACCAAACAGCGTTTTAAAGGCAATATAGCTTACATCAAATCCGCCACCTGCATAGGCCGACAGGTGAGAGTGAGTGAACTTACCTGCTCCGGCAATACCGGTTGTATCTTTAAACAGCTCGGTGTATGATTTGTTAAAGGTTTTGCTGATGTTTACGCTGATGATAAGATCCCTTACAGGCTCTAATTGGGCAGTAAGCGTAAGCCTTTGATTGAATGATTGTGTGAACAGGTCGTTAAACAACGAGTCTTTTGTAATCAGTCCCCTGCGTGCTGCATTGTTCAGCCAGTTGGTATCAGGCTGTCTGCCCAGCACGAAGTCGATACCCGGTGCCATGCTGTTCCAGTTCTGGCCAACATATTGTGTACTGTCGGTATAACCTGGCAGGCGTGTATTGGCATCTTCTGAAGCAGTAATGTTCACCTGCTTGATGCTGGTAATGAGCTTACCGAATATCCTGCCGATGGTACCCACATAAGGGAGGGTTTGTGCATTAGCATTGCGCCTTGTTTCTCTTGCAGCTTTCTTCTCTGTTTTTATCTGTTTGGCTGTTTTCTTTGTCCCATCTGCATTCAGCGGGTTTATCACAATTTTCTGTTTGGCTACCTTATCAGGTTTTGGCCCTTTTGGTTGCTCAATGGCCCTGAAAAATTTCAGCTTGCTGTACAGCCTGGTAAAATCCATTTGCATAGTGGCTTCCTTTTGCTGTCCGTTTTCAAGGATGTTACCAAGGTTCACAGCCAGCCTTGATGCACCTATCCAGCGGTAACTTGCCTGGTATTTCAGGTTGATGGTTGTCCAGTCAATTAAAGGAAATTTAGCTGTTGGCAATGTATAACTGAAGTTGGCCGCATGATTGTACAAAGTGCTGCGGCCACCGTCTAAAAAATTATTCCGTACAGAGTCCTTCTTTTTCTTAGTGTCTAAACGCCCGAATGGCTCATCAATACGTGAGTTGTTGGTAGCTGTAAAATCCATCTTCAACGAACGGGTTAAATCCCAGCGGAAAATATAGTCACGCTGCATGGTGAAATACTTATCATAAGTTTCCGGTATGGCATACTTTGAGGCACCCACACTGCGGGGGCGTATGGCCCCAAACTGCCTGTTTACATCAGCCCTGAAGCTCAACTGCGAGGGTACCAGGTTAAAGTTAAAATCCTTTATCAGGTCCAGCCAATGTGTCTTCATTTTACGGAAGAGTTTCAGCTTTTTAAATGGTTCAATATATTTTGGTGTGGGCGCAAAATTGTAACCCAATGCACCACGGTGCTTGGTTACTTCATTGGATTCAATCAGCGGGTTGTGCGCTTCTGTTTTTAAATAAGAATAACTCACATCAAAATTGGAGATATCGTAAATCCTTGGCTTTTTACCGTTTGTTTTGTTCAGCCTTACATTGGTAAAATTCAGCGTTGTGGTAGATGTGAAATCTATGGCATCGTTGCGGATAGAATCACGTTTTGACGGATCAGCATTTTTGAGTTTATTTTTTAATGTTACATCACCATCATACGGATCGTACTCAGGCTTGCTCACCGTTTGTGTGTAACCGGCATAAACGGGTAATGAAAGCCCAAGTTTCTTGGGGAACAGTTTGCCCAGTTCTAAGTTAGCGCTTACATCAAATTGCATAAGGTCATCCCGGTAGCGGTCGTTAACACGCTGCTCCAGTGTACCAAACCCTTTGCTGTGTAAATTGGCCGAAACAGATATGGTGCCGAGGTCGGCCAGCGTAAGGTCGAGCCTGCCCAATGCAGCCCAACCGCCTTTTTCGTCCAATGCAGAAAGGCGGAGTTCATTAAACCACACGTCTGCACAGGCATCAACAGTACTGGCTTTTGTATTTTCCACACCAAGTAATATTCCTCTTATTTCTGCCAGGTTAGGGTTGCCTATGATAGAGTAGGTTTGGCCATTGGCCTGTAATTTTCTGAAAATTTTTGCCAGCAAACCAGTTCTGTTGCGCTCTTCTTTTATCTGTGTAAGCAGCAGCAGGTCAAGATCCATTGAGTTTTTTGGGTTCCACAAAGTATCGTTGTAAGTATCAGTGTCTGGGTTTAAGCTGCCGGCAGTACGCTTGGTCATGCGCAATGGTATTTTTACTTCGTAATAGTTACTTACAAAGTCGGTACCAATGCGAATTACGGCACTCAGGTCATTGTCTTTTAATGTTTCAATTTTTTTAGCATCCTCTGCGTGTATGTACATGCTCAGTTTGCGGAACTGGCGCAGATCCCTGTTGGCAAAAGTCTGTATTACGCCACGGGCATCATCTTTGCTCAGGTTGCACAATTGCAGGCTCATGGCCTGTTCGTTCTGCAGCAGGTTCACACCGTTGTTGCTTTGTGTTTGCACCCTTTCAATTTCCCTTGGTGTGCGGTAAGGCAGGGGAGTGCGTTTGTCGTTTTCCTCAATATTTACGGCACCCACATTAAAGCTGGTAATACCGGGAGTAAGCGGGGTATAATTGCCTGTTGAATCAATGGCAAATTTAAACCTGCGCCAGATATTGCGGGTAAGCTGCAATGTGCCAAAGCGCATGGTTACACTGTCTGCAAAGCCGGTAAGAAACATCCTGATAAAACGGATGGATTTAAAATCGGGGATATTACCCACTTTTTTATTGTACTCGCTGATGGGAATGCGGAACTGGTACCAGGTTTCATTGCGGGCACCGGTTGGCACATTTACCGACACTGTTTTTTTATCTACAATATAGTTGGTGCCGCTGGTCAGATTGGGCTGTATGTCAACTATATACTGAAAATACTCTTCAGCCTCGTTCATGGTATTGTCCCTGTTCAAATCTTCCGCATCAGGGTACAGTGTGGCAGCAGATGAAAAGGTGGAACTGTTATCTGCCACAGGCGAGTTGCCCTGCGGGCTGTTAAAGTTTTTGTACCTGCCAAGGATACCTACACCGGCAGCATCATAATCTGCACCACGGTAATGGCGGTAATTATCAGCATCCGGATCGTCTTTTACCCTTTGCAGGGCAGCGGGTAAAAGTGAGCCCTGCAGTTGTGTAAGATAAGCAAAACGTTTGGTGGCTTCTGCCGTATCATTCAGTCCATCAAAACCAAGATCCTGAAAATTTCTGTCGTTGGGATCGTTGCTGAAGGCATTGGTTACCTGTATGGGATTGCGGGGTATCTTACCCCAGTTGCTCGTATCAACAGGCGCTGGCGCATTGGGCGTATTCAAACCGTTTTCGTAAAAACGTCTTCCGTCTTTTAATACATCTTCCGAAATATTACCCAGGTTGAAATACAATTGACCACCGGCAGATGCAGGGTTGTTTACAAAAGGATCCTGCAGCCAGAATTCGATGAACTCGATATTATTGGTTTCAAAATCTATCTGGTCAATGCTGCGCATCAATCCACCCCAGCGCTGGTTGGGGGTCAGCAGCCTGTTATTACTGTTGATATTGGTGGCATCTAGGTTATAAGGCCCTTTTTCAGTGGGATAATACGAAAGGTCAAAAGTGGTTAACTGGCTTTCACCAAAACCTGTTGTACGCTGTGGAAATATTTCTTTCTGGTACACCTGCCTTACCCTGGGGTCACTCAGTTCAGTAGCATTATTACCCAGCGGGTTATTAGGGCCTTTAAATTGCTGCAATGCCGGTTCTATCTGGTACCACGCAATCTTAGCCCTGTTTTTACCATAATCAAGATTGTCGTTGAGGGTGGCTTCAGGAAAAATAGGAGTTCCTGTATTATTTGTTGCACCCTGTGGTGCAGATGCCAATGACCAGCTTATGGCCGGAAAGCGCAGGTCAATACCGGAGCGGCTGCCCTCAAAATCATCAATATACACCAGGCCCTTGCTGCCACGGCCTATCTGTGGGGCATGGCCGGGTTTAAGGTAGGCTCCTTCGCCATAAAAATTGATGTTGGAGGCTGCAGTTGTTTGGTAAAACGGCAGCTTATCTAATAATTTGGTAAGGCGTGGCAGCTCCTTGCGGTAATTTACATCCAGTCCGTACATAGTATTACGGATGGGATCTTCGTTGTAAGTTACCTTGGTAAAGAATGGCCTTTCACCAAGGCGCACCAGTGTACCACCAATTGAGAGTTGCTGCTTCAGTGAATTTTTGAGCATATAATCCCAACGCAGGCCGAGATAATTGCGTTGCTGTAAACCAAAGCTGGCATTGTTTTCAAAATTAACCTGTACCGGCAAACCAGCATTGGTAATAGCCGGGTTGATGATTTTGATGGTACCCAAATCGTAATTGATATCATAGTCCAAACCTTCCTGCAATATCCTGCCGCCAGCGCTTACGCTTACCGAGCCACGGGGAATATTATAACCAAGGCTGATGTCAGACGAGCCGGAAGTTTTGGCCGATCCTTTTAATACAAAGCGGTTTAGATTTGGGTATTGCTGTGCAGTAACTTTAATAGAGTCGTACAGGGCATAATACAAAGTGTCTTTTACATTGGCCGGTACGGTGGTATAAACCTGTTGTGCAAGGTCGCGGCCAAAAGGCTCCAGTACCGGGAAGATGATACGACTGTATTCAGAGCGTACAGTCCAGCCTTCCACATAGTCAAATTTACCATCGGGCTGCGGGTCACGCTGGTTATTCAGGCGATCCACATTTACCAATGAAATAATGGGCTGCCCAAGGTTTTTATCACCAAAGGGTACATAGCGCTTCCAGCCAAGGCCGGGTTCCTGGTACTGCACATCCAGGGTAAAATCAGTGGGGCTGAGCGTACCATAGCCGATGGTATAAATATTTTTCATCATCAGGCTCCAGATGGGCAATTGGGGGCGCTGCGATGTGGCTTTTAAGAGTTTAAGAAACAATACTTTCTGGTTGGCCGTGGTACTGTCGGGCGGCAGATCCTGCGAAAATTCACCCACCTGGTAAAATTTGCCGTTGTAAGTATACTGGTAAGCAACAGCCAGCACTTCATCGGGCTGTAATTGCTGCTGCAGCGAAATAAAACCAGCCTGGCGGTTAAACACATATTGGGTTGAATCTAATTTACGGGCAAAAGTTTTTTCAAAATCCTGCACCGGGCGCAGGCCAAGATTTACTAAATTATTAACCACCAATGCACCACTACGGTTGTTGGGATTGCTGAGTATTTTTGAATAGAGGTCGTTGGCATCATTGGAGGGCAGGCCCCCCTTAGGGATAATGACAGGCGGTGTAAGAAATGGCTGGTCTTCACCAAGATCCATCAAACCAACTACATCCCTTGTTTCGGTAGTTCCACCGATGCGGTTGGTAATCCATACATCCATCCGCAATATTTGTACAGGTGTGGTTACGGCCGGCAGGGTACTCATCACCTTATTGTAGTTGCGTTTGAAATACTGGCCCAGCAAAAAGTGCCTGTTTTCCTCGTATTCGTCTGATTTTATTTCAAATAATTGTGATGCGGCACCGCCTGACAAGTTTACACTCTGCCGTTGCGATTTCTGGTTGCCTATTACCGTGGTGATATACAATTTACCAAATTGCAGTTGGGTTTTAAGGCCAAATAATTGCTGGGCACCGGGTATTAATGTGCTGCGGCTGGGGAAGGCAACGTTACCTGCTTCAAAGCGCTTTACAATGGCATCGTCGGAGCCTGTATAATCTAATTTAAGCTGGTTGTCCTGGTCAAGATTAGCCAGCGTATTGTAGTTGATAGGGAACTTGAGTTTATCACCAATATTGGCATTTACATTCACCTGGGCGTTCATGTCAAAATCAAAGCCACCATTTTTTCTTGCTCTTTCCGGCAGGGTGGGGTTTTTAATGTTTTGCCCCTGGTAACCTGCTGTGATGTCAACATTTCCCTGCGGGGTGATGACTATTTTGCCATTGCCAAAAAGCCTGTTGAAAAGATTATCGTACAGTGATAGTTTTGGCTTGGATGTTTTGCGGTTAAGTACGCTTAGGGTGTTGGCCCTTTTTTGAAAGTAAGCCACTTCAGCCTGGCGGCCACGCATTTTCCAAAACTCTTCATAAGTATAGGTAACTGGTGAGCGGTAGTACCTGCTGCCAATTTTTTCATAAATTATGTACCGCTTGTTTTTGGAATCGTACACCACTGAATCCCTCAGGTTGGAAGGATTGCCGAGGCCATAGCTGTTCCGCTGATTTTCTGACATAAAATCGCCTCTCCTGTCCCTGATGGGGAATGGTAAAGGATCTCCCGGCCCGGAAGTATCTGCGGCAGCAAAGCTGAATGTATTAATGGAGTTTTGGGCACCTGCGGGTGCGTAGTTACAGCAAAGCACGGTGGTAAGTACAACAATGCCAGGCAGTTTTGACAATAATTTTCTAATAAGCAACATCCGGTAATCAGTTAAGGTAGAATTCTACTCAAATGGCTTTCAACGCTTTTTTAATTAATTCTTCTAAATGTAAAATTGTCGGTTCTGCCAGGATAATTTTTTGGATTGATTGCTCTGCCTGTTGTTTTGATATGCCCAAGGCTATTAGCGCATTCAACGCATCCTGGTTAATATTATTGCCCTGGATGGGAGAAATTACCGAAAAATCCTGTTGCTTACCCATTTTATCCCTCAGTTCAAGCACCAAACGCTCTGCAGTCTTCCTGCCTATACCTTTGACGCTCTCCAGCAACTTTACGTTGCCCTGAACGATTGCCCTGGTAACTTCTTCGGGCTTTAAAGATGACAACATCATACGGGCAGTTGCTGCACCAACTCCAGAAACACTCAATAAAAGCACAAAAATATCCTTCTCACTACGGTCAAAAAACCCAAAAAGGGTATGAGCGTCCTCTTTTATCTGTAAATAAGTGTATAATTTGCCCTGCTCAAGGGATTGTATGAGCGACCAGGTGTTAAGGCTGATATTTACCTCGTACCCCACTCCATTTACATCCACATAAACCTGTGCCGGACTCTTATACGTAAATTTCCCCTGCAAATATGCGTACATAGTTATTTATAAAATTTCCTGTTTGCTGCTTTTACCCTTTGCCTCTGCCCCGGAGCATGATAGCAACATGCCGGAACCCGTATTTACAGGTACTGCGAAAATAGGCATATTTTGCCAGCTTCTGTATGTAAATGTGCTGCTAGGGTTTTTTCTGTATTTTTACCTTTTAAAGGCTAGAATAGTAACGAAAAGATAAAATACAGATTTTAATGCAAAAAATTACGGCTGCCATTACAGGCGTGGGGGGATATGTACCGGAATACCGGTTAACAAACTTTGAACTGGAAAAAATGGTTGACACCAATGATGAATGGATACGCACCCGAACCGGCGTTGAGGAGCGGAGGATATTGAAGGGTGAGGGGCTTGGCAGCTCGGATATGGCTGTACCTGCAGTACAGGAACTTTGCCGGAAAAGAGGGATTGGGGTAGAAGAAATTGAGTGTATTATTTGTGCTACGGTTACACCAGATATGGTTTTTCCGGCTACAGCTAATATTATTGCTGATAAACTGGGGGCGGTAAATGCTTTTGGTTTTGACCTGAGCGCTGCCTGTTCGGGCTTTTTGTTTGCCCTCAGCACTGGTGCCGCTTTTATTGAGAGCGGCCGCTATAAAAAAGTAGTGGTGGTGGGCGTTGATAAGATGAGTTCCATTATAGATTACAGCGACCGTGCCACCTGCATTATTTTTGGTGATGGGGCCGGGGCTGTTTTGCTGGAACCTAATGAAGAAGGTTACGGCATACAGGACAGTATTTTAAGAAGCGATGGAAGCGGCAGCAAATACCTGCACATGAAGGCAGGAGGATCAGTTAAGCCTGCTACAGTGGAAACCGTACTGGCCAAAGAGCATTTTGCCTACCAGGAAGGGCAGGCTGTGTTTAAGTTTGCCGTAAAAGGCATGGCAGATGTGAGTTATGAACTGCTGGAACGCAATAACCTTACGGCAGATGATGTAGCCTGGCTGGTGCCGCACCAGGCCAACCTGCGCATTATTGATGCTACGGCCAACCGGATGGGGCTGCCAAAGGAGAAAGTGATGATCAATATCCAGAAATATGGCAATACTACGGCAGCTACTTTGCCCCTTTGCCTCTGGGATTGGGAAAGCCAGTTGAAAAAGGGCGACAACATCATACTGGCAGCATTTGGCGGTGGATTTACCTGGGGTGCCACCTGGTTGAAGTGGGCCTATTAAAACTTTTAACCCTGCGCAGCGTTACTATTGTTATAAGTATCTCAGCTTAGGGGCTGGTAATTGAATAAATAATTGATGTATGCCGGTATTTTCCGGCAGTAAATCAACACAAATAATTATGAAAAAAAGTATACTCCTCCTTTTTGTTTTACTGGCGCTTGCTGTTGGTAAAAGCTTTTCGCAAACAAGGTACATTGTAAAGCTGAAGGATAAGACTGGTACACCTTACAGCCTGTCCAACCCCGGGCAGTTTCTCTCTGCAAGGGCTGTTGGCAAGCGTACCAGGTACAATATTGCAATTGACTCCACCGATTTGCCGGTAATTAAAAGATATATTGACAGCATCAGGCTTGCCGGGGTGGTAACCATATTAAATACCAGCAAATGGCTGAACCAGGTTTGTTTTCAAACTTCGGATGCGGCGGCCATTACCAAAATAAACGGGTTTCCTTTTGTGGCAGGCAGTGTTACTGCTATTGGCAGCCGCAGTACGCAGCAAAGCGCTGTAAACAAGCAGTTTGATGCAGGCGGCATTAATACACCTTTATCACCACTTACACCGCAGGGTGCCAATGAAGTGTACAATTACGGGCAATCGTTCGGCCAGGTAAATCTGCACAACGGACAGTTTTTGCACCGGCGGGGATTTACAGGGGCAGGTATGCAAATGGCAGTTACAGATGCCGGATTTTTTCATTATTTAACGCTCCCAACTTTTGACAGCGCCCGCAACAACGGGCAGATACTGGGTACCTGGGATTTTGTAACCCGTACTGCCAGTGTGGATGAGGATCACCCGCATGGAATGCAGTGCCTGAGTACCATACTGGCCAATATACCCGGCGTATTTATGGGTACAGCGCCCAAAACATCGGTGTATCTTTTCCGTACCGAAGATGCTGCAACTGAGTACCCTGTGGAAGAACAGAACTGGGCTGCTGGTGCCGAAATGGCCGACAGCCTGGGTGTTGACCTGATGTCGGTTTCGCTTGGCTATACATTTTTTGACAATGCTGCTTTTAATCATACTTATGCTGATATGAATGGCAATACCACCATCATTTCCCGTGCGGCCGATATGGCTGCCAAAAAGGGCATGCTGGTAGTGGTGGCCGCAGGTAATGAGGGCAACGGAAGCTGGCGCTATATCAGTGCCCCGGCCGATGCTGATAGTGTGCTTGCCATTGGCGCTGTAAATACCAGCAGGCAGGTGGCTGGGTTCAGCAGTTATGGCCCCAGCAGTGATGGACAGGTAAAGCCTGATGTGGCAGCAGTGGGCAGTGGTGCTATTGTAGCAAATACCAGTAACGGATTGCCATCTTCCGGCAACGGCACTTCTTTCGCCTGCCCCAATATGGCGGGTATTGCCACCTGTTTGTGGCAGGCTTTTCCGGAGGTAAATAATATGAGCATAATAGATGCGCTGCGCAAATCATCGGATAAGGCAAATGTACCTGATGACCGCACAGGCTATGGCATACCCGATGCAAAAAAAGCCACCGTGCTGCTCATAAAAAAACTGTATGCACAACAGGCTACCCTGGCTGCCTGCAAAACCACGATCAGTTTTACGGCCAAAAGTGATACGGGCATAAAGTTTTTTATTGAAAGAAGGTTGGCTTCGGAATCGGCTTACAGTACCATCAATACCATACAGGGTACTGGTTTATTTTCTTCAAAAACCTACAGTTATGTTGACGACCTGAATGCGGTGCCGCTGCAGTCAGTTAATTACCGCATCAAAATGAGTATTTCTGCTGATACTACTTTTTATTTAGATTCTGCAACGATTGCACACAATACTTCCTGCACGGTGATAAACCCGCCGGTAGTGGAAAAAATTACCATCAATCCCAACCCGGTGAGCGACAAACTAACTGTAACAGTTATCCGCAGTGCTGCAGTAAATATTTTGCTGGTGCTGCAGAATACTGCCGGGCAGCAATTGTACACCTTAAAAGCACAGCAGTCTGCAGGCGGGGGCGTGTACAAAGTGCCGATGAAGGATTTGCCGGGTGGTGTGTATTATATCTCGGTATATGTTAATGACAAAAAAGAAGTGACGAAGAAGGTGGTGCGGTAATAAGTTCAAAGTTTAAGGTTCAAAGTTGTATGGGCAGTTTTAAAAGATTTGAGGACGTTCTTTCATGGCAGCGGGCGAGGATTTTATGTGCCAGAATCGGTAAACTGATAGAAGGAGAGCATTTTAAAAAGAATTTCAGGTTGATTGATCAGGTAGAGGGATCTACCGGTTCAATTACGGAAAATATTGCTGAAGGATTTGAAAGGGGCGGTAACAAAGAGTTTATTCAGTACCTCAGCATCGCAAAAGCTTCCTGCGGCGAAACCCGCTCACAACTGTACAGGGCTTTAGACAGAAGCTATATTAATCAGAGCGAATTCCAGGAATTATATGACATGGTTATTTCCATCAGTAACTTAATACAAAAACTAATGGCTTATTTGAGTTCTTCAGAATTAAAAGGGGTTAAATATAAGGACAGATTTTCAAAAATCGAGCCCTGAACTTTAAACTTTGAACTTTGAACTTTAAACCTTCAACTTTAAACTTCTTATAGAATCACGACTTTAAAACAAAATATGTACACAACAATCATAACAGCTTTAGACAAAGGCATTTTTACCATTACCATCAACAGGCCCGAAAAACTGAATGCACTCAATAAAACAGTAATTGAGGAACTGAGCGTTGCCATGGATGAAGTGTATACCAATGCGGCCATCAAATGCGCCATCATCACGGGTGCCGGGCCCAAGGCTTTTGTTGCGGGTGCTGATATCAGCGAATTTTTGAGCCTGGGTGCGGGTGATGGTACGGACCTGGCCAAGCGTGGGCAGGATATGCTGTTTAACAAAGTAGAAAACTGCCATAAGCCGGTAGTGGCTGCGGTAAATGGTTTTGCGTTGGGCGGCGGTTGTGAGCTGGCGATGAGTTGCCATTTCAGACTGGCAAGCGAAAATGCAAAATTCGGGCAGCCCGAAGTGAACCTTGGTTTGATACCCGGCTATGGCGGTACGCAGCGGCTTACGCAATTAGTAGGTAAGGGCAAGGCTATGGAGCTGCTGATGACGGCCCACCTTATTGATGCCAATGAAGCAAAACAACTGGGCTTAGTAAACCACGTAACCACTGCCGCAACATTACTTGAGCATACCCGCCAGATACTGGAAGTAATTATGACCAAGGGGCCGAATGCTGTTGGTAAAGTAATAGCAGCGGTTAATGCCGGTATGGATCATGCACAGGATGGTTACGCAACAGAAATTGCCTTATTTGGCCAGTGCTTTGGTACGGCTGAAATGAAGGAAGGGGTGACGGCTTTTTTGGAGAAAAGGAAGACTGAGTTTTAGTTCAAAGTTCAAAGTTCAAAGTTTAAAAGTTGGGAGGTTCAAAGGTCGTTGAGCCTTCTTGCGGTCAACGGCCATCGCTCATCGTTCTTAGTAAAGGTGAAAACTTCATTAATCAAGGGGCTAAACTTTGAACTATACAACTTTGAACCTTATTTCTTCACTACCGCAATCATTACCCCAAATGCTCCGTCTAATTGGGTATAATTTTCTTGCGGGCAGTAAGTGCGGCTTACAAAGCCATCAAAAAACAGGGCATTTTTACAGCCCTTATCTTTAAAATGTTTGGCAAAATCATACAGGTTTACCGGGTAAGTACTCATGCCAAAATAAGCATTGCCATTGGGCAGTATACCCACACCATTGCGTACATTCAGGTTGGAGCTGCCGGGTGTAAACTGGCTGTTGATAGCGCCATTGCTGATGAGCATGGGCCCGCTTTGGGTAAGGTAGCTGATGCTGGCAGGTAAGCTATTCCTGTCTTTGGGTGTTTCAATACTTTGCACACCTGCATGGCCATTGGCCAAAACATAAAACACGCCTTTTGGTTTCATATAAAAATTGCCATAGCCGTTCCTGGTATTTATCTTTTGCAATGTTTTGCCGTTCTCAATATAATAACCCAGTGGTGCCTGGTTTTCCATATACATGCCGCCGTTGCAGGCATATAAAAGGGAGTCTCCTTTTTGTGCTGTATAATTTTTTAGGTGTTGCAAACTGCCCAGTATGGCACTTTTGTCATCTTTCCAGTACATGCGTATTTCGCTGCTGCCGGGCTTTGCTTCAAAGACGATGTAGCCGTGTACCCCGTCAATATGATCTACTGTAGCTTTTACCTGCTTCACCACTTCCCTGCCCGTTTTTTCTATTTGCTTTTTTGTGTCGGGGGAAAGGTTGTTGCAGCCAAGAAAACTGATAACAAGACAGCCTGGGAGGAGATACTGTAACATGAGTATGAAGGTAGTGTAAAATTGTGATTGGTGTGTGAGGAAGGAAAAGCCAATTGCTTTTTTTAATCCGGGCTATGATTGTGGCTGCTTGCTGAAAGGTAGCCTTGCGTTAAAAGGGGGCAAATTATCTGTGGAGTTAAAATCGCCAGTTTTCTCCTGAATGCTCAACAGGGTTTCAGGCAATAATATTATTTCTCTGTTAAATATACAGACAGGATACTGAATATATATAGTGCAGCAGCAGCTTTCAGCGGTTTGTAACCTGCAAAAAACATACTGCAGGGTTAGTAATTTAATACTAACGATGCATTTACCCGTATCTTTACGCCAGCTTTTGAAAAGCAAAAAAATCAACATCAACAATACAGTCAAAATATCAGTGCTTATGTCGGTGTACAATACCGATTTTTCCCTGGTGAAAAGAGCCATCGATTCTGTACTTAATCAGGACTTTCAGGATTTTGAGCTGTTGCTGATAGACGATGGCAGCGATAATGATCCCCGGCATCAACTGCTCAAATATGCCATCAAAAACAAAACTAAAATAACTTACCTGCGGCACAACAATTGTGGCCAGTCACAATCCATTAACAGGGGCATACTAAACAGCAAGGGGGATTATATAGCGATTATTGATGCAGATGATGAGTACAAGCCCAACCACCTGAGTGCCTGTATGCAGCAAATGGCCATTGCTGATTTAATTGCCTCCACCACCAAAACCATTGTGGATACGGAAGCCGATTATTATGTGCCCGATAAGTACAATCTCAGCCAGCTCATTCATGTGGATGATTGTGTATTGTTTGCCACGCTGTTTGGTAAAAAGGAAGTATTCAGCAGCCAGTTATTCCAGGATACTTATGCGGCTGACGCACATTTTTATGAACTTGCTGCTAAAAATTTCAGTGTAAAAAAAGTGGATTTGCGTACCTATATTTATTACCGCAATACACCCAACAGCATCTGCTCAACCATGAAAAGAAAACACACTCATTCATTTGTTTAGTGCTGATATGTTTCCTTTTTCAACAAATACAAACCTGCTGATGGCCTGCCACTTTACAGGCATTTACGATGTTAACCGCACGGAAACATTACCGGATGATGAATATAGCTTGGTAAAAGACTGGTCAGCATCCGTTGCAGACCACCAGCTTAATGGAATCATTTTTCACAATAATTTTACCGAAGCCACCTGCGCAAAGTATCAGAATGAGTATGTAAAATTCATCAAAAGGGAACATAGTGCAGTATTTAACCCCAATGTGTACCGGTATTTTATTTACCGGGATTACCTGCGTGAATACGCCCGGGATATCAGCAACTTGTTTATTACAGATGTATCCGATGTGGTGGTGCTGAACAACCCTTTTATTCAGCCCTTGTTTTTAGCTGAGCCTGCTGCTGTTTTTTGCGGCGATGAACCCAAATGCCTTGACAATGACTGGATGAATGCTCACTCAGACCATCTGCGCAGCAGTATTGCTGATTATACGGCTTATGAAGAAAAATTTAAGGCAGCTACCCTGCTCAACTGTGGCATTATTGGTGGAAGCATAGCGGTAATGCAGTCTTTTATTGAACAATTATGTACTATTCACCAGGAGCATAATTGCAACAATCCAACAGCTTATACCGGCGACATGGGTGCTTTCAACTACCTGGCACGTACCAGTTTTAATCAACAAATTTGCCATGGCGAACCGGTAAATACCCTTTTTAAAGGATATGAATACAGCAGAACCGATTGCTGGTTCAGGCATAAATAGTCAAGTCAATACCCGTACACCGGCAGTGGATTAAATGCCTGTAATTTATACTTTAATGAATATGAAATGTATTCGACTAAAATATATCAACCCTAACTCACCCCGCTCCCCGGCTCCACCACATTCTCCGGCTGCATAAAATGCAATTTCCCGGCACTGTCTTCTGCCATCAGTATCATACCCTGGCTTTCTATGCCACGCATTTTACGGGGTGCCAGGTTGGCCACTACGGTTACCTGTTTGCCCACAATGGCAGCAGGCTCAAAGTGCATGGCAATGCCCGATACAATGGTGCGCTTTTCAAAACCCAAATCAACTTCTAATTTCAGCAGCTTATCGGCCTTCTCCACTTTTTCGGCAGAAATAATTGTACCGACACGCAGGTCTAATTTAGCAAAATCATCAAACTGTATGGTTGGCTTTATGGCCGGGACTTCTGCGTCTGGGGCAATACTTACCGGCGCAGTTGCCGCCAATGCCGCTGTTTTAATTTTTAATTTTTCTACCTGTGCCGTTACTTCCTCGTCTTCAATTTTTCTGAATAAAAGCTCCGGGGAACGTAATGTATAGCCCACACTCAGCAGGTTGGTTTTACCCGCATTTTCCCAGGCAAGTATTTTATCCATCACCTTCATCATACCCAGCATTTTTTTAGCAGTACCGGGTAAAAATGGATTGATTAATACAGCAAGGTTGGCCGTCAATTGCAGGCAGCTATGCAGACAATTATCAATCACTTGCTGGCCGGCAGGATTTTCTGCCAAAGTTTTTGCCACAATCCAGGGCTCTTTTTCCTGCATGTAGCGGTTGCCGCTGCGGGCAAGGTCAATCACTTCAAAAAGCGCATCCCTGAACTTGTATTGCTCAATCAGCTCTCCAACTTTTGCTTTGGTGGTAGCGAAAGATGCCAGCATGGCCTTATCATTGTCTGTTAATGCAGTGGGGTGCAGCGGTGGCACTTTGCCATTACACAACTTGTGCATCAGCACAAATGTGCGGTTTACAAAATTACCAAATATAGCCACCAGCTCACTATTTACCGCATCCTGAAAACCCTTCCAGGTAAATTCGCTGTCTTTTGTTTCCGGCGCAATGGCGGTAAGGTAGTAGCGCAATGCATCCACTAATTGGTTACCACCATTTTCGGGTTTTACAAAATCATTGATATAATCTTCCATCTCAATGCTCCAGCCCCGGCTCGTACTCATCTTGTCCCCTTCTAAGTTCATAAACTCGTTGCTGGGTACATTATCCGGTACAATATTGCCGTGCAGCTTCAGCATTACGGGAAAGATGATGGCATGAAAAACGATATTATCCTTGCCGATAAAATGTACCAGCTTGGTTCCGGCATCATACCAGTAAGGTTTCCAGTCTTTGTTGTTATCAATAGCCCATTGTTTGGTAGCGCTGATGTAGCCAATAGGTGCATCAAACCACACATACAGCACTTTGCCTTCGCTGCCGGGCAATCCTTCGGGCAGTTTTATACCCCAGTCCAAATCTCTTGTTACAGCACGGGGCAGCAGGCCCGCATCAATCCAGCTTTTACATTGGCCCAGCACATTGGGTTTCCAGTCGGCTGCATGCTCTACTGTTATCCATTGGCGCAGCCAATCCTCATGCCTGTTCAGGGGCAAAAACCAATGCTGTGTTAATTTTTTTATGGGAGCATTTCCACTAAGGGTACTGCGTGGGTTGATCAGTTGCTCGGGGCTGAGGGTGCTGCCGCATTTTTCGCACTGGTCGCCATAAGCGCTGTCGTGAGCGCATACGGGGCAGGTGCCAATGATGTATCGGTCGGCGAGGAAGGCATTTGCTTCCGTATCAAAATATTGTTCTGTTTCCTTTACTTCCAGCTCACCCTTATTATTCAGGTCGGTAAAAAATTCCCTGGCCGTTTCGTGGTGTATCGGCTCACTGGTGCGGTGGTAAATATCAAAAGAAATACCAAGGTCGGCCATATTGCTTTTCAGCATCGCATGGTATTTATCTACAATGGCCTGTGGTGTCGTCTTTTCCTTAATGGCCTGCATGGTAATGGCAGCACCGTGTTCATCGCTGCCGCATACAAAAACCACATCCCGCTGCTGCGCCCGCAGGTATCGTACGTATATATCGGCAGGCATATAGGCACCCGCCAGGTGACCAATGTGCTTTGGCCCGTTGGCATAGGGCAGTGCCGATGTTATTAAATATCTTTCTGGATTGTTCATTTAGGTGCAAAAATACCGGATTGCGGGCAGAAAATTTGCCACAGAAGCACAGAAATAAGGTAAAGCCGTAAAAAAGCAGGGAACAGTGTTTTAAATCATATTCAGCAATTGTGCTGCTACGCAGCTAAAGCTTGCCACAGATACACTGAAGCATAGAAAAATACAAAAACAGTGCTTCTGTGCCTCAGTGGCAATACATTTTAAGTGGTGGCTTCTGACAAAGGCTGACCGGAATTAAAAATGAGTCCTTAACAGGATAGCATTTTTTTATACCAGCAGCAGTTCTTTGAGCAGCATCCTTGTGTCACTCACTGCATCGGCATACCATTGGGCGGCTGGCCCATAGTTTGCCCCAAAAAGCAAGGCCACCGCAAAGCAGTGGCCAATGCCTGTTGATAATCCCCAAAGAAAATTTATTGGTCCATTTTGCTCAATGATGATTTTAAAGTTGCTGCATCAGCAGGCTCGTATTTCATTCCCTGCAACGGGAGCTTGCCGGTTAATGCCTTTTGCATACCATATACCTCTTTGCCCTGTGCATTGATGCCGATACTGATAATTGTTACCGGCTCATCTACCGGCACATTGCTGAATAGTACTTTTGTACCCGAAGTATAACCGTTCAGGGTGGCATTCAATTTATCGAATACCAGCATGGTGTAGTAATTAGAAGCAGTATCGCCAAGTTGTATTTCACAGTCTGTTTTTTCCCTCGGGTCGTTGTAAAAGCGGTCGCAGTTAATCCAGCCCAGGTTTTTTACATCTACGCCATACCTGTTTTTTACTTTCTGTAATAGTTCATTGCTTACCGATATAATGCCCACCGTTGTTACACTACCCATGCTGTCACTATTATTCGTCACCAGTACCCTGTTGCCGGTAAGTGTAAACAGCTTATTACCCTGCGGCACCCTTGTAGTTCTGAATGCAAGACCATAAGTACTGGCTGTACTTTGAGTTACCCAGGCAGAATCGCCAATACTGGTGCCATCACTGCTGAAGCCTCGAATATCACCGTTGAAGCGGCGCTTGCCAAAAAGTCCCCTGCTTTTGCGGATTTTCACTTTGGCATAATCGTATTTTTCTTTCATTGCAGTCTTCAATGCTTTCCTGCTCATCACTGCATCCGGGGCAATGGCAAATACACCCACTGTGCCACGTTTTGTTTCTCTTGTGCGGATGGGTTCATTACGCAGGTCCAGTACTTTTACCTCTGGAATAGTACCATCAAAAGCAGGCATTGTAAAATTAACAAACTGCGGCACCCAGTTGATATAAGTAGAAGCAAAGTCATTTGTCACAACGTCCATCTTTTCAATCAGCTTAATAAGTGCCGAAGGCAGTTTATCATTTGTTTTTTCTCCTTTAAACAATTGCATCTGCTGCATGGTGGCGCTGGTGTCGGTCATGTATATTCGTATGGGGTTATTTGGCTGCACATCCACCAGTTTACCATTTGCACTGGCTGTTATATGCAGCATACCACCGCTTACCAATTGCGCTTTGTTGCTGGTGGCCGTAAGCTGGTTCAGTACAAAGTCAGATTTTTTGTAATATTCTTTGATAGAAATGATTACTTCGCTGCTGCCACCCAGGCTGCCTGCGGGTATCAGTAAACTGGTGCCTTCTTTGCAGGTGAGCAATGTATCCCTGCGGTTGTTAATCACCAGTTCTTCGGGTTGTTTCTCCATTTGCTCAAACAACAGATTCAGTTTGTTTTGCCTGTCTTCTTTTGGCACTAATATCATATTTGCTCTGGCTGCACTGTCTTTACAATCAATAAAATTCAGGTTAAAGTAAACGGTATCGATGCGGCGTGGTGCAACAATAATTTTTTTGCTGCTTACCAATACTGGTTTTATGGCTTTTAATGTTACCTGTGAGTATACCAGTTTTAATGTATCACCATTTACTACTAATTGCGCTTTGGGTACCGTATCTTTTGTTGCTGCACCTTCCTGCGTTGTAGCAAGAGGACCTGAATTCGTTTGTTTTTTATCGCTTAACCGATTTACAAGCAGTACTACTCCAGCTAAAAAACAGGCAGTTACTATCAGCCAGGGCCAGTATTTTTTCTTTGCTGTTGCAGCAACTGGCTGCAGCATGGCCTGCATCTGTTGCCAGTGGGTGTCCATCTGGCTCAGGTCGGGCAACTGCTGGCTCTCCAGCTGCTGCAATCTTGTTTCTATCGTATTATCCTGCTGCATTTACCTGTAGTTCTGATTTATAAAATTGTTCCAGTTTTTTTTTCAATAGTTTTTTAGCTTCGCTCACATGCCATTTGCTGGTGCCATCGCTTATGCCCAGTTGCTCACCTATCTGCTTGTGCGTATAGCCGTCATACACATACAGGTTAAAAACGGTTGCTGTGGCGCCGGGCAACTGTGCAATCAACAATTGTATTTCCTTACCCGATATGCGGTTGAGCGCTTCCGGCTCAATGGGGTAATCATCTTCAGGAAACCAGGGCACGGATTGCTTAAAAACATTTTTCTTTTTGGAAAAGTCGATGCAACTATTGATTACGATGGTCTTTATCCAGCCAATCAGTTTGCCTTCTTCCTTGTAACTGCCGATATTTTTAAATACTTTCAGCATGGCATTGTTGAAAATGGTACCTGCGCCATCGGCATCGCCTGCATAGCGCCAGCAAATTTTAATCATATCGGCGTAACACAAGCGGTACAACTCCTGCTGTTGCTGCAGGTCGTTCTGCCTGCATCCCTGAACTAATATGTTAAAGTTTGTATCCAAAAACCGTTTTGTTATCAAATGGCTCATCTACTATAACTAACTGCACCTCGTAGAAAAAGGGTTGGGTAATGCACAGACTTTTTTTTTGGTGTTTATGCTGCTTGGCAGGTTGTTGATCGTTGAGCGATGACCGATAAG
This sequence comes from Chitinophagales bacterium, assembly GCA_031376295.1. Taxonomy (GTDB): domain Bacteria; phylum Bacteroidota; class Bacteroidia; order Chitinophagales; family Chitinophagaceae; genus Ferruginibacter. The sequence continues at coordinate 7,094 of JANMDL010000756.1, read as the reverse complement.
CGCAAAAGTTTTGTAAAAGTTGCGTATCGTACTAAATTCGCCGCTCATCTCCCAACGCTCATCGGTCAACGATAAAATACACAAAACAGGCAAATAGCTGTAAATTAGAACTATGAACCGTAAAAACTTCATTTCATCACTATTGGCCACATCGGCACTGCCACTGGCTGCAACAGCGCAAACGGTCTTTGCTCCGGCTGCTTTTACCGAAGACCCAGCCCGGCGTATACCGCCCTACCTTAAGCCGGGCGACACCATCGGCATTACCTGTCCGGCTGGTTTTATTACCCTGGAAGATATACAACCTGCCATAAAACAATTGGAAGCATGGGGTTTTAAAATAAAGGTTGGCGATACCGTGGGCAAAAAGGATTTTACTTTTGGCGGTACGGATGCTGAAAGAATCAGTGATTTTCAACAATTGCTGGATGATAAGAGCGTTAAGGCCATCCTATGTGCAAGGGGCGGCTATGGCATGGGGCGGATTATTGACAGGCTTAATTTCAAAAAATTTATAACTCAGCCAAAGTGGATTATAGGCTTTAGTGACGTAACGGTGATACACAACCATCTCAGTGCCAACCATGGTATTGCTTCTATCCATTCAAAAATGTGCAACAGTTTCCCCAAGGATCCGTTGCTGGCCGAACCCATACAAACTGAAACCATACTATCCATCAAAAAAGCACTGACAGGTGAAAAAATGAATTATACTGCCCCGGTTAATGAAAAGAACAGGCAGGGCATTGGAGCGGGGCTTTTAACCGGAGGTAATTTAAAAATGCTGGAAACACTTAGTGGTACGCCAAGTGATTGCAATACCGATGGTAAAATATTATTTGTGGAAGATACCGGCGAATACCTGTACAGTATTGACCGCATGTTCTGGAACCTGAAGCGCAGCGGCAAGCTCAATAAACTGAAGGGGTTGATTATCGGCGGCTTTAAAATAAAGCCTGATGAGCCGGGTGAAGAGTTTGGCCGCAGCCTGTATGATATTGTACAGGAAGTAACAAAGGGATTCAGTTATCCTGTTTGTTTTGATTTTCCTGTGGGGCACCAGAAGAATAATTTTGCGCTGAAATGCGGGGTACGGCATGAACTGACTGTTACAACGGATGGGGTGGGGTTGAGGGAGGGGTGATGTAGATGATATTAAGAAGTTGACAGTACGACAGATAACAGTTGACAGGAAATCGTTGACCGTTGGGCGATGATCGTTTAGCGTTAAGCACTACGATTCCCCCCAAACTAATCAACCAACTGCTGCGGAGCAGCCAGTTCCGGAAACAAATACACTTCCTTCAAATTATACACCCTTGAAATGGCCTGTTTTTCGGCAATGCTCAGAAATTTTTCCGGGTTCTTAATTTTACGGTAAAAAGCACTTTGGCTGATGCCCAGTACTTTTTCTATTTGCTCCTTGTGTTTTTTGGCAATACCATCTTCAAGGCTGTCGTGAAAGGTCTTCCAACGGTTGGCGGGTGCGTTATCTGTATTCATTAGCGGCGATTTGAAAATTTATTGTATTTTTAGTTTTTGTAAATAAACAACAGTTACAAAGTTGAAAATAGCTGCGCAGAAAAGCAAAAAACCGGCTTGAGATGTTTTACAGCCGGGCGTAACCTGTTTTCAAGCAAAACTTAATAATTATGAATGTTGGAGAAAATATCAAACGCATACGGGAAATAAAGAGGCTTACGCAGGAAGGTGTGGCTAAAAGCTTAGGCATGAGCGTAACGGCTTATGGCAATATTGAACGAGGCGATGCCGACCTTAACTTTAAAAAACTGGCAGAAATTGCCGGGGCGCTGGAAGTGGACGAAAAGGAGATAATTAATTTTAACAATGATGTATTTAACCAAACCGTTCAAAGCAGCGGACAAGGTTATCAGGGCACCAATCATATTTACCAGATAGATAAAGAAATTTTTGAAAAGATGCTCAGAGATAAAGATGAAGAGATTGCTTTTTTGAGGGAGCAGTTGAGGAAGGGGTGAGGTATGTAAGATAACTATTTGAGCAATAATTTTGGATACATATGTATTGATGCTCAAATAATTAATTTTAGAGTTATTTTTTTCGTAATTAATGTAACTGTTGAATAAACTAAAAATATACTGCTTAGATGGGGATTTAACTTTACCATCTACTGAAAAAATAGATTACCTAAAACAAGCAGGATATACGCCCTGCTTATTTATAGATGCTAATATATGTCTCCTCCTTGCAACTTACTACAATACTGGTAAAATCGATCAGGAATTGTTAATGGAAATGTTTACTTTAATAAAATATTTTCAGGAAGGTAATGCTATATTCGACCCAGATTACGGAGTATTAGAACTTGTAAAGGAGAAGGGAAGCCACACATTTCAAAAGGATAAATTTGATGAGATACTTGACAAAGTAAATTATCTATTTTGGTATCCGGTTGAATTACACGAGATAGAATTTCAAAAGAATCTTTTCCCTGTTGAAAAATATAGGGGAGATTATTCTTCACATAATTTTTTTGTAAGTAAAATGGGGTCATTCTTCCTTTTGACATACACCACTTTACTTAAAATCTATTCTATATCGAAAAAGAGAAGTCCCCAAAAGGAAACTTTTTTAGCTAATATAAGAGAGTTTCTTTCTTGGTGTGAAAGTGAATTAAATACATCAATGTTATTAGAGTTTGCACTGGCTATAAAAATATTTGGTGGAGATTCGGATTTTAAAAAAATGATTGCTTTTGATAATACTGACAGTGCTGAAAATATTTTCAAAATATTACATGCCACGACTTGGGATTTGATTCATATTAAGTTGATACTAAGGGAATTGTCTGACGAAAAGATATTTCCAATTTTTATAACAAGAGACACAAACTTATATGCTTTACTTAAAATCATAGTTTTTGAGTTGGGATTTGAAACATACAATGACAAACCTATTTTTAAAGCGAAAATAAATTGCAAGTCATTTTATTCTAACTATGAGCATCAAGAAAAAGTAAATCAAGAAGTTGAGAGGTTTCAGAAGCGAATGACAGATAATTTCGATCCTAAAGCAGATTTGCAAAAAATCGAAAGATTGTTTCCTGCTTTAAAAAAATTAGAAGATGAAATTATAGATAAAACCCCCTAATGACAAACAACTCCCGTCCTGCTGCCACAAGTTACTAAAGCAGTAATAGCGTAATAAAAGCAACAACTGACAGCAGGGCGGGGGTTGGAAAGAACAGATGGCAATCTGCATTCTTTGGCTTAAATTTGTTGAAACAACCGGGATATGGACGAAATAACATTGCTTAAAAAGCAGGTAAAAAAATACATCGATACCGCAGATGACAAAGTGGTAAAAATGGTACATGCTATGCTGGAAGCCGATGCAGATAATGACTGGTGGAGCGGAATGCCAGCCAGCGTAAAAGCTGACCTGGATGCAGCCCTGCAGGAATCTGCACAGGGCAAACTGGTACCACATGAAGACATTCAAAAGCGCTATAAAAAATGGCTGCCAAAGTAAACTGGACACACCGTGCATGGATAACTTATGCAGCCAATATTGACTGGCTGCAATTACACTGGACGGAAAAGGAAATTGCAGCATTTGTCTTGCTGACAGATAAAAAAGTAGCACTACTTAGCACATACCCGCTTACCGGTAGTCCACGCAACCTGCGCAATGTCAACATCAGGTTTACATTAGTGCACAAACGGGTATTGCTGATATATAAATACAAACCCGGCAAAAACGAGATTGACCTGCTCGTTTTCTGGAACACCTATCAAAATCCCCGCAAATTGAAGGTAAAGTAACAATCGCTTTTCATCTGCATAGCATAACTATTTCTGCAACTTTTTTTTGCATTTGCCATTGTTGGTGTTCGCTCTAAAGGCTTTGGCCAAGGCTATTGCCAACAATTTTTTGAAGCGCTGCCTGCATCAATGTATCAACCAAAAAACTGCATACTTACCTTTTTTTAACAAAATCAAAAGATTTCATTACCTACTTTTATATATGCACATTAAAATAAAACTGCTGCTTCTTGTAACTGCAATAGTCTCCCTAAGTGCTTACTCACAGCCTTATAAAATACAGCATGCCATCTGTTCGGAGGCCATCAATCAATTGGGTGAGGTGGACTCCCTGTATTTTGCATTGGTAAAAAAGAGGGACAGTTGCCTGGCTGGTACCGATGCGCCTGATTTTACGGTTACCACCATTGAGGGCAAGAAGATTGAACTTTCTAAATTGAGGGGAAAAGTGGTGGTGTTGAATTTCTGGTTTACCCGATGCGAGCCCTGCATTAAAGAAATGCCGGATTTGAACAGGGTAGTGGCAGCTTACAAGGGCAGCAATGTGGAATTTATTTCATTCTGTCATGAAAAAAAGGAAGTTGTGGAAGCCTTTTTAAGCAAGCAACTTTTCAGCTTCGGTGTGGTTGCTGAAAGTGAAGATATCCGTAGGGAAACATTCAAACTTTTTTCTGCCTGGCCCTATTTTGTGGTTATTGATACAAAAGGAAAAATCAGCAAAATGTGGTATGGGGCCAGCAAAAACATAGAGGCAATGTTAAAAAAACTGATTGACAGCCTGATGCACTGACCAGTTAGTTGTTGGAAGGCTATAATTACCGGCAGCATAGCAGTGGCAGGCGGCATACAAAAACAGGCAGCGATGAGTATCCTGATTGCAATAGGGTAAGCATATTCAATTGAATGCAAAACAGAAGAAATGATAGTTCCTGTTAAAATATTGACAGAAAAAGCTGCAGTTGCTTAAAAGCCTTATTGTAAATGAGCCAGAGTTGTTGCTTCCGGGCATTTCTTCATATTATACCAATATTATTGCATAAGAATACCCGGCGCAGTGCAGATAGGCGTTGTATAGGAAGTAGGAATATTCGTATCAATATTCATCACATCCATGTAAGCCTGTACACCCATTTTACCACCTGGCGTATATTGCATTTTTTGCCTGTTGAGCGTTGCTATCGTTACTTTACTCAGGATCAGTCTGTTAGTTTGTTTCATTTTTTTTGATTTAGTAGTGAAGATTTTTATTTTTCAGCGCTGATAAATTCATAACAAAAATACAAACCTGTAAACCCGGCAAAAAATCACTTACACCAAAATAGCTATTGTAGGTACAAAGCATGTGCTAATGCCACTAAGAAACCGTGTCATATCTATTAGACAGGCAGAATAGCCAATTGGCTGCTACGTCTTTTCGGACTAATTATTTGGTGCCATTGGTATATAGCACCGTAAGATTCTATTTTAATACCAATTTTAAAAATCACAACTTGTGCAGCTAAGCGGCATAATATTTATCCTGCTGGTTTTAAGCGTATGTACTTATTACCGGGGCGTATACAAAAAAATCCTGCCTCGCAAAAGACAGGATTTATATTAAAATTGTAAAATACTATTATGGGAAGATGCCCAATTCAGCATAGCTGTTCGCCACCTTGTTGATAGCAGTAACATAAGCAGCAGTACGCATATCGGGGATGGAAGGATTGTTCTTCCACAAATCCATAATCTCACGGGTAGCAGTAATCATTGTTTCTTCCAGCCCGCTGTGTACCAAATCCTGCTCTTCGGGTCCGTGCATGATGAAGGCCCTTTCTTTTTCACTTACTTTTTTTCCGCTTAATTCTTCTATCTGCCCCAATATATGGCTGTTCAGGTTTTCGGTAAACCTTTTTTCCATACGGCCATAGCGCACATGGCTCAGGTTTTTGAGCCACTCAAAATAACTTACCGTTACACCACCGGCATTCAGGTACATATCCGGCACACAGATGATGCCATTTTTTGCAAACACTTCATCCGCTTCCGGCGTACAGGGGCCATTGGCCGCTTCACCGATTATTTTGGCTTTTACCCTTGGCGCATTTTCTGCATTAATCACGTTTTCAAGAGCAGCCGGTATCAGTATATCGCAGGCCAGTTCCAGCGCATCAGTATTTTTAGCCAGGTTGGTAGCGCCGGGAAAATTAAGAATGCTGCCTGTAGCTTTTCTGTGCTGAAACACTTCTTCTTCATTCAATCCGTCAGGGTTCATAATAGCGCCTTCATACTCAGCCAGGGCAATCACTTTTGCACCTGCCTCACGAAAAAATTTGGCGCTGTGATAGCCCACATTACCCAGGCCCTGCACCACAATTGTTTTGCCGGCAACGCCTACTGTTAAACCCTGCTTGGCCATCACATCTTCCATCAGGCATACTTCCCTCAATCCATAAAAAACACCCAGGCCGGTAGCTTCTTTGCGGCCACGCACGCCGCCCTGGGTGATGGGCTTGCCCGTTACACAGCCGGCACTGTCAATTTCGCCGGGCTTTAATGATTGGTAAGTATCCACTATCCAGGCCATTTCCCTTTCACCGGTTCCGTAATCTGGTGCAGGCACATCCGTACCCGGCCCTATAAAGTTTTTCTTTACCAGTTCCGATGTATACCGGCGGGTTATTTTTTCCAGCTCATAAGTGCTGTATTTGCGTGGGTTGATTTTGATGCCACCCTTACCACCACCAAAGGGCACGTTTACAATGGCACACTTGTACGTCATCAGTGAGGCAAGGGCCATCACTTCATCCTGGTTTACTTCATCACTAAAGCGTATACCGCCTTTGCAGGGTGTTTTGTGATGACTGTGCTGTACACGGTAAGCCTCTATTACTTCAATATTTCCGTTGTCTAATTTAACCGGGAAACGCATTTGCAGAACGCTGTTACAGGCTTTTATCTGTTCTAAAATTCCCGGGTCCCATTTGGTAAATTTCGCTGCTTTGTCAAAACTTAGTTCCACGCTGTGGAAAAAGCTGTATGGCTGCTGTGCTGACATAAATTTGTTTAATTTTTATTTGCAATCGTTGTTTGTAAAATACAAAGTAATCTACTCATTATTAGTGCTTGTGGTTTTTTTTCATAAAAAGTTATTGCATAAAATCACTTTTTTAGTGTTGACAAAAATCATTTGTTATACCCTGCGGTTATCTTGTTCCATTTTTCGTATTTTTCTGTCGAGCGATGCCACATACAAAAACAGGCCGCAAAGGATGGTGAGGCATACAGCCACTACTATGTATATCTTTC
>JANMDL010000733.1:0-2800 GCA_031376295.1 Chitinophagales bacterium | reverse complement strand
CCTGAGTTACCAGGAGTTGGCTTATGAAGAGTTGTGCGCCCTTCAGTCATCGGGCGAAGTGGAAGATGTGTATGAATTATCGCCGCTGCAGGAAGGGATTTATTACCACTGGCTGGCTGAGCCGGGCACTACGGCGTATGTAGAACAAACTGCTTACAGGGTAGAAGGCAATATTGATATACCTGTAATGGAGCAGAGTTATGCACTCATGGTGGAGCGTCATGCAATATTGCGTACTTCATTCCATCATCAGTATAGTAACCGTAACCTGCAGGTGGTGTATAAAAATGCTGCATCCGGTTTCTCTTATGTGAAACTAACCGGGTTAGCAGATATTGAAACTGCGGCAGCTGAGCTGAAACAAAATGACCGTGCCAGCGGTTTTGATCTGCATCGTGGCTCGCAGATGCGGTTGACAGTTTTAGAACTTGGAGAAGGGTTGTATGAATTTATCTGGACCCACCACCACATCCTGATGGATGGATGGTGTGTAGGGCTGTTGATTAATGAAATATATCATATTTATGGGTCATATACAACGGCTCAAAAACCGAAACTGGAAAAAGTAAATCCATATGCCGAATATGTAAAATGGCTCAGAAAAGGAAGCCATAGTGACGGAGTGCGTTATTGGGAACAACAATTGAAAGGCTATGAAACCCCTGCAGTAATACCTTTTGAAAATAAAGTAAGTGGAAAAAATATCTCCAATGATTTAGGAGAAGAACATTTGCAGTTAAATGCAGAAGAAACAACAGCCGTTAGAGACTTATGCCGTAAACTGGGAGTAACCGAAAATACTTTTATACAAAGTGCCTGGGCATTTTTAATAGCCTGTTATAACAATACCAATGATGTGGTTTTTGGTTCAGTAGTATCGGGCCGTCCGGCAGAACTGGAAGGCGTGGAGGGAATGATAGGTTTATTCATCAATACCATTCCGGTCCGTATTAATTTTGAAGAATCAATGACGGCCGGCGGGTTATTGCAGAAAGTACAAGGTGATGCAATAAATGGATTGCCCTGGCATTACATGCGGCTATCAGATATACAGGACCAGGGTGCTTTGAAAAACACCTTGTTCAATCACCTGGTTATTTATGAGAATTTTCCGCTTCACGAAAAAATCGAGTCAGGAGCAAACAAGGAAAATGGCCTCGATGACCTTAATATCTTATCTGTTGAAAGCAAGGAGCAGACAAATTATAAATTGGATCTTGTTGCAACAGATAATGCCGGGGCATTGAAAGTGATGATCAGGTTTAACAGGGATAATTTTGCGCATGCTGCTATTACAGGCATTCTCGGTCATTTTCACGAAGTGATGATCAGGTTTGCCACTGCACCAGAAACGCCATTGGCAAAAATGAACTGCTTATCTGCCGGCGAACAGGAAAAAGTAATAACACTTTTAAATAAGGACAGGCTTTCCTACCCTGTAAATGAGACGGTTCTTGGGCTTTTTGAAAATACGGTTGCAGCATTTGGGGATAAAGTTGCAGTAGTTTTCGGGGATGTAAAACTCACTTACAATGAGTTGAACAAAAAAGCCGAAGACTTTGCGTACCTCCTTCATTGCAGCGGTGTTGAGAAAGGAGCACTAATACCATTGTGTTTGTATCGTTCTTCAGAAACACTTGCGGTGATGCTGGGTATTTTAAAAGCAGGTTGTGCATATATACCCATTGATCCCGAATATCCCGTGGAAAGAATAGCGTATATGCTTGAAGATTGCAGGTGCAAATGGGTTGTGGTAGATGCCCGTTCAAAAGAAATTGAAGCAGGTGGGTACCAGGCAGCTTATATTAATATCGTTGACAATCAATTGATTTGTTTTAAAGAATCAGTAAGATACAACAAGCCCGTTGTTTCAAAAGAGAACATTGCCTATGTAATATATACTTCAGGGTCAACTGGTAAGCCGAAGGGTGTGCAGATTTCACATGAAGCACTCTCTAATTTTTTACTCTCAATGCAGCAGCAACCGGGTATTATAAGCAATGATAACCTGCTCGCTGTTACGTCCATATCTTTTGATATTTCGATGCTGGAGCTTTTCCTGCCAATTATCACCGGAGCAACAGTTGTAATTGCGTCGGAGGCAGAAGCCGCAGATGGCTATAAGCTTGCTGAAATAATTCAAAAGAGACAAATCAATTTTATGCAGGCTGCACCATCGAAATGGAAGATTTTGATGGAAGCTGGCTGGAAGGGCAAAAAGAATTTTACGGCATTAACGGGCGGGGAAGCCGTATCGCTTAAACTTGCAGGAGAGATAAAACAAAAAGTAAGCAGACTTTGGAATATGTATGGGCCTACCGAAACAACAATCTGGTCTTTAGTGAAACAAATTGGCAATAAAGATGAAACGGTGACAATTGGTAAACCTATTGGTAATACAGATGTTTTTGTACTGGATAAAAATTTGCGCATATTGCCTGTTGGGATACCCGGAGAATTATACATAGGTGGTAAGGGCTTAGCCAATGGGTACTTGTATAAGGACGAATTGACCAGCAGCAAATTCGTTGCAAATCCCAATGATGCTTATGGTGGCAGTCTTTTGTATAAAACAGGCGATTTGGTCAGGATGCTTCCTGATGGTGAAATAGAGTTTATAGGACGGCTTGATAATATGGTTAAAGTAAAAGGATATAGGATAGAACTGGGCGAAATAGAAACAACAATTCTGAAATATCCCCATGTTACGGAAGCTGTTGTAGTTGTGCAATCAACAAATGAGGAAGATGCAAAATTAGTGGCATTCATTACCGGTACAGAAGTGCTGGATAGCAGGCAA
>JANMDL010000661.1:0-1700 GCA_031376295.1 Chitinophagales bacterium | reverse complement strand
CACCGGCGAGGTGCCGGCCGAGGCCGACCGTGCCACCGTCGACCAGGCCGTGGCCGCCATCGAAAACGTGCGGTCAACGGTCAACGAGACGGCGGTGATGGGTGCCGCCTCGCTCACGGCCCGCTCCAACGACTCCATCATCTCCGGCAATCTCGCCCTCGCTACCTGGGATATCAATGGCACCGGCGCCAGGTACATTTACAAGGACTAGTTGAACTTTGGCATCAAGCTTGCCTTCGGCAATCGCTTCCAAAATTGCTTCCAGATTGGAGCCGCGTCCGGAAGCCAGGACAGCTATGTTGATAGACATTGTCCAACCTCCTTCAAAGCTATATCAGACCGGCAGGACATATCTGCAAACTTGATTTGCTTAACCGCTTTATAAGCGTTTTCTCTGGCTGATTCAATTGATTCGCCCAAAGCTGTCAGTGCCAGTACTCTGCCACCATTGGTGAGCAATTGGTCGCCGTCGAGTAGTGTTCCGGCATGAAAAACAAATGCATCGGCTGGCAATTCACCAACTTCGATTGTTTTTCCTTTGGAGGAAGATTCAGGATAATTCTCTGCGGACAAAACAACGCAGACGCTCGCTTTGTCATGCCATTCAATAGTCTCGGATGCGAGGCTTCCCTTTGCGCTTGCCCAGAGCAAAGGCAAAAGATCTGATTTCAGTCGAGGCATCAGCGCTTGCGTTTCAGGGTCGCCAAAGCGTGCATTAAATTCCAAGACGAAAGGTGTGAGCTTGGAACCGTTTGTTTCTGTTTTTCCTGATGAAGCAGGAACACCTACTAGAATTCCAGCAAAAAGCATGCCTTTAAAATCGAGCGTTCCTTTTTTCAGAGCTTCTTCAATAGGCTTGATTACTTGCGTTTCGATAGCGTCTTTGTTCTTGTCGAATAAGCGCACTGGCGAATATGCACCCATGCCGCCGGTATTGGGACCCTTGTCTCCGTCAAATCTGCGTTTGTGGTCCTGGCAGGCGGAAAGCGGCATTACCGTTTTGCCATCGATCAAAAGCAAGAGAGATAATTCCTCTCCTATCAATTTTTCTTCAATTACTACTGTCGAGCCGGCATCGCCGAATCGGCCTTCTTTGAAGATGGCATTCAGTGCTTCGATCGCCTCTACTTCACTGTTGCAAACGAAGACGCCTTTGCCCAGCGCTAATCCATCAGCTTTAATGACGCGTGCCCAATCGTTTTCTTTAACGAATTTTTGAGCGCTTTCAAAATCTTGCATAGCGGCAAAGCGTGCGGTCGGGATATCGTGTTGGAGCATGAATTCTTTAGAATGAGCTTTGCTCCACTCCAATTTTGCCGCTTCTTTTTTCGGACCGAATACTGTCAGTCCTTTTTCTTCCATGTAATCGACGATGCCGTCGGCAAGCGGATTGTCCGGTCCGATTATGACAAAATTGATTTTCTTCTCTTGCGCGAATTCACTCAGTCCGGCAAAGTCGGTCACAGGCAAATTGACGTTGATTATGCGAGGGTCGGCAGCGGTGCCACCATTGCCGGGCGCGCAATAAATATTGTCTGCGAATTTGCTTTGAGCAATTTTCCAGCACAGCGCATGTTCTCGGCCACCACCGCCGACTACCATAATGTTGATTTTGCTGTCGAGACTGCCGGTTGCCATCCTTAGCCTTACCTCTTGCCTGGCTGCGCTACAACGGAAGCTTCGCCTTTCAATTTGGCAGG
>JANMDL010000600.1:0-3646 GCA_031376295.1 Chitinophagales bacterium | reverse complement strand
CAATATCGCTCAGAGTGATAAAGCCAGGGCCGTTGCCGGTAAATTCTATTTTAGAAGCAAATACCAGCGTACCTGCAGTACTGTTGTTTTTAAACACAGCCACCACTTTATTATTGCTCCTGTTTACGCAAATATCAGGTTTGCCGTCTCCATCCATATCAGCTATCGCTATGGCAGCCGGTTCAAAACCAGTGGCAATATCAATGGCTGCCTCAAAAGAAATATTGCCCCCGGTACTGTTATTGCGCAGTACCGACAGTGCATTGATATTGTAATTTGATTTTACAATGTCCATCTTACCATCGCCATCAATATCGGCTGCAAAGCCAACCCTTGCATAACCACCAGATGTGAAATTCACTCCCGGTGCAAATGCAATACTGCCAACCGGCCCGGTATTTTTAAGCATCGCTATTGTATTGTCTGTTATTACCGCAATATCGGGCCTTCCATCTCCGCTAAAATCTTCCACAATCAATTGCCCGCCGGAGTTATAGGCATAGCCTGCGCCGCCAATCACCAATGGGGCCGCAAATGAAACCGTTCCGTTGATGCTGGTATTTCTGCAAACAACTATATTGTATCCGTAGTCCGATTTCAACAGTATATCCGCCCGGCCATCCGCATCCACATCAGCAGTACATACTTTAAAGCCGCCCACCGTGGAGTAATAGATGGTTATATCTTCCTGCAGGTTGATAACACCGGTTGTACTGTTATTTTTAAAAATGGTTACCGGGTAAGCATCCTGCCCCCTGTGAAAAACCACTTCGGGTTTGCCGTCCTGGTTAATATCAATAACCGGATGAGTACCGCCACCACCCTGGTTGGTAAAATGGTTTACCCTGGGTGCAAATGCAATCGTATTGTTACTGCTTATATTCCTTGCGGTTGAAAAATATCTTGTGGGGCCATTGGTACAGGAAAGCACCAGGTCGGCCTTGCCATCGCCTTCAATATCACCCGTACCCAATCCCCAAATGCCATCTGTGCCGGGCAGTATCACCTGGGTAGTGGTATCAAAATCATTGAGCGTAAAGGAGGCACCTGCACCGGAAAAGCTGACAGAAAAAAGTTGTGCCGAATAAGCAGTACATCCATTTGCCAAAACCGAAACATGCTGCTGGCTGGCTCCCGGTGGCACCAATACGGTTATACTGTTGCTGGCAGCAGCCGTTACCACAGCTTTTGCTGTACCAAAACTCACCATATTGCCTGCTGCAACGGGGTTAAAATTGCTGCCGGTGATGGTTACGGTACTGCCCACAGAACCGCTTACCGGCGAAATGCTGGTGATGGCCGGTGGTAATACATAACTGAACCCTGCCAATGATGCTGTGCCGTAAGGTGTGGTTACTGCAATATTTCCGCTGCCGCCACTGCCCGGTATGGCACTGATGCTTTTATCTGTTAATACGGTAAATGTATTAAATGCTGTGCCACCAAAACTGGCAGCCGTGGCGCCGGTAAAATTATTTCCGGTGATGATAACGGTATCGCCGGGATAGGCAACTGCCGGGGAAAACGAAGTAATTACGGGAGCGTCATTTACCTTGTTTCTTGATATACCCAACCCATTTTCAACAGAGATGATATCAGGCTTACCATCACCATCCAGGTCTCCTGTAATGTGCTCATCAGGATAACCCACCAGCGGGTAATCAACCCTTGCAGCAAAATTAATGCTGCCCGCTGTGGTATTTTTTAATACACCAATAGAAGCGGTACCAAAGCTTGTAGCAGTAATATCCGGCTTGCCATCGCCATCCATATCATTCACCGAAACACTGTTGCAGCCACCGCCGGTACCATAATCAACCTTGGGATCAAAACTGATGGCACCACTGCTGCCTGTATTGTTTAATACTGATACCGAAGCCGTTGTGGCACTGCTCACTACCATATCATTATCACCATCAGCATCCAGATCAGCAACCGCAATACTTCGTGGGGTGCCACCTGTTACAAAATCTACTTTAGGGGCAAAAGCCAGTGTGCCGCTGCTGCCCGTATTGCGGAAGATGGAAACAGTAGCTGCCGCTTCAATTACCACTGCTATGTCCATTTTACCATCTGTATCAAAGTCGGCCAATGCCACTGCCGAAGGATTTACACCGGTAGTATAATTTACCCTTGGTGCAAATGCAACCGACCCGAATGTTCCCGTATTCCTGTACACTGAAATATTCTGACCCCAATAATTGGCTACAACAATATCAGGCTTACCATCACCATCCACATCGCCAGCGGTAATGGCACCGGGGCTGCTGCCGGTAGCAAAATCTACTTTTACTGCAAATGAAAGTACACCGGCAAAGCTTGTATTACGATAAACCGAAACAATATTGCTGCCGTAATTAAGCGCTGCAATATCGGGTCGGCCATCACCTGTAAAATCTGCTATGGCAACCCCGGTTGAATTGTAAGTTCCCGAGCCAAAAAGATAATTCAGGGATGTATCAAAAAACAGGTTTCCCAATGTACTGCTGTTCCTGTGTACCGTCATGCTGCCATCAACATTGGCTGTTACCAGTTCGGGCTTTCCGTCACTGTTTAAATCGCCCATGGCTACCTGCAGTGGAGATACATTGTAAGGTACGGGCTGCCGCATGGCAAAAAAAGCAGGTATCAGTGGCCCGCCTGTAAAAGTAGTGGTAAATGGCTGTGCCGAATAACCTGTGAGGCTGCCGGTTGTTACCGATATGGGCAGGTAGGCTGCACCGGCAGGCACTGTAACAGTGAGTGAAGTAGTACTGGCAGCAGTAACCGTGGCTCTTACGCCGCCAATAAAAACCGTATTGCCGGTTGTAAAAGCAGAAAAACTATTGCCGCTGATAGTAACCGCAGTACCCACCGGGCCCGATAAGGGTATAAATGAAGTGATGCGTGGCGGTGCCGTAAAAGTACCCCTGGTGCCGGTACCCGTAGCCGTGGTAACGGTTATATTGCCCGCAGCACCAATACCCATAACTGCAGTAATACTGTTGGCAGAGTTTACAGTAAAAGAAGCCGCAGGGATACCGCCAAAATTTACAGCAGTAACCCCGGTAAAATTGGTACCGCTGATGTTTACCACCGTACCCTGCCCGCCTGATTGGGGATTAAAGGAACTTATATCCGGCCCCAGGTAAGTAAAATATCCACCTGAGCCCGTGCCGCCGGTACCCGTAATGCTGATGCTGCCCGTGGCGCCATTGCCCACCACTGCCGTAATACTGGTATCGGTTAATACAGTAAAAGAAGTGGCCGGTATACTGCCAAAGCTGAGTGCTGTGGCACCGGTAAAATTTGCACCAATAATGGTAACTGTTGTGCCGGCAAAAGCCGAATCAGGTGTTACAGCACTGATTAAAGGCGGTGGCAAAAAAGTAAAGCCTGGTAAAGAAGCATTACCTGTAAGTGTGGTAATACTTACATTGCCCGATGCCCCGCTGGCCACCCTTGCCGAGATGCTGGTATCTGTATTGGCAAAAAAGAATTGTGCTGGTACGCCACCAAAGCTTACGGCAGTAGCGCCCGACAAACCTGTACCTTTTATTTGCACCGTTACCCCCTGCCTTGCTGCTGTGGGTGTAAAGGAACTGATAACCGGTGCAGGGCCAAATGTATAGCCTGGTAATGAGCCGGTGCCAAAAGCATTGGTTAC
>JANMDL010000582.1:0-2557 GCA_031376295.1 Chitinophagales bacterium | reverse complement strand
AAAGTGAGTATTGATGACAATACAACCCTTGCTGCCATCAGCACGCAACTGGTTGGCGAATACAACCTGCCCAATGTGCTTGCAGCAGTGGCACTGGGAAAATATTTTAAGGTTACTGATGATAAGATAAAAGCAGCCATTGAACGGTATATCCCTTCTAACAGCCGCAGCCAGTTGACCGCATGGGGCAGTAATAAAGTAGTGCTGGATGCATATAATGCCAATCCTACCAGTATGAAGGCGGCTATTGAAAATTTTGCAAAAATGGAGGGCAGTTCAAAAGTGCTGCTGCTGGGAGGCATGATGGAACTGGGCGTTGAAAGCCTGGCTGAGCATGCCAGTATAATTGAACTGATAAAAAAATACAACTGGAAGGCTGTAGCACTCGTAGGCAGCGATTATATAAAAATTAATCACCCATTTAATTCCTTTGGCAATGCAGGCGAAGCGAAAGTATGGCTGCAGCAACAACAGTTTACCAATTCAATGCTGCTGGTAAAGGGGAGCCGCAGTATGCAGATGGAAAAAGTACTGGAAGATTGATTTGATGATGTGCTGATGGGATAATGTGCTGACGGCAAAAACTTTGCACGTTCAACTCTCCACTATTATGGTAAGTATTGACACTTTCAGAAAAATGGCACTTGCATTGCCGGATGCGGAGGAAGCGCCGCATTTTGAAAAAACTTCATTCAGAATACATAAAAAAATATTTGTTACACTGAATGAGGGTGAAAACAGGTGCTGCGTTAAACTCTCCCCTATTGACCAGTCGGTATTTTGCCTGTACGATAAAACAGTTATTTACCCGGTACCTAATAAATGGGGTACACTTGGCTGGACACTGATTAACCTGGCAAATGTAAAAAAAACAATGCTGAAAGATGCGCTTACAACTGCTTACAATGAAGTGGCCTCAAAAA
Source organism: Chitinophagales bacterium (assembly GCA_031376295.1). Classification (GTDB taxonomy): domain Bacteria; phylum Bacteroidota; class Bacteroidia; order Chitinophagales; family Chitinophagaceae; genus Ferruginibacter. The sequence continues at coordinate 1,634 of JANMDL010000582.1, read as the reverse complement.
TAAAAGTTAAAAAAACAGGTAATGCAGCTAACAAATAAGCATACGCTTAACTGATTATTATTTTGATGCACCAATAATTTCAATCGCCTTTTCCATCAACTCGTCCCTGCCTTCTTTTATACCTTTGATGGTGGGTTTTACTTCCACATCGGGCACAATGCCAATGCGCTGTGTGGCTTTGCCATCAGGATAATATACGCCAATACCGCTGAACATGCTGGTAATGCCTCCGGGCAGGAAAAACCGGGATACATTTCCATCGGCACCGGCTGTAGTGCTGCCAACTACCACTGCCCCTGGGGTTGTACGCAGCGCCATCGTTGTGTATTCTGCCTGGCTTTGCGATATTTCATTTACGAGTATCACCAGTTTGCCTTTGTAGGCATTATCATTTTTGCCCCCCACTTTAAACGGGGTGTCGTCCATGGTAAATAACCCGGGATAATCCAGGTGGCCATGTGAAAATTTTACAAATGCTGTTGGCTCCCTGTGCAGGAACATGGTGGCGGCAAACACTACAAACTCATAAGGATAATTGCGTATGTCAATGATAATCCCTTTGGTATCCTTGAAAGTTTTAAAAATATTCTCCCACTGGCTGTTTTTAATTTTATCAAGTGTTACATAGCCAATATTGCCAGGCAGCATGGTATAACTGCTGTCTTTAAAATAACTGTTGTCCCAGTCAGCTTCACGCTTAAGCGAGTTGCTCTGGTAACAGATGATGGTGTAGTTTTTCTTTTCTCCGCCCTGGTTAAGTTCCACTTCAACACTGTTTCTTACACTGCGCAGCAGGTTGGCCGCAATATCCCTTAACTGTGTGGCATAATTGGATGCAGGTGTAAGCGGCAGCATATCTTTAATAATTTCTGACACTTTTTTGCCATTCACTTTTTCAATGATATCACCCTTTGCAATACCTGAACCTGTTGTAAGCGCATCGTTGTATGAGCCGGTAATTACCGCTTTTCCTTCTATAAACCGTACAGCATACGGTGCTGAAAAATCACCTTTATACTCATTCAGAATTTTTTCCATTCCCCATATATTGGCATGGGTATCGCTTACCCTGGCAATAATTTTCAGCACAGCCAGCCTGTAACTGATACTGTCTTTTGCAGCTGCAAACAAGGGTATAAAATCATCAAGGGCATTTTTCCAGTCGCCACCTTCCACCTGGTGCTTGTAAGGAAACCAATACTGTATCAAATTCCAGTAGCGGAACAGTGATAACATTCTGTACCCGCCATCTGGGTTAACCATTCCGGCATACTCCTTTTCCTTTTTTATTGCCGGGTTGCCAGCACCTTTATCCATATCAATATAATACCCGGGGCCCTGGTGGCGGTTTTTCCTGATATGCTCCAGCATGCCAGCCACTTCATCTGTAAATACTGTTTTATCTTTCAACCAGTCAAGATCGGGTTTTAGTATAGCGCTGGCCGGTATTTCATCGCTGCATTTGGTGCAGGCAGCAACGGGGCCCAGTTTATCCAGCCAGTCTTTCAGTACTTTATTGCGGCCCTCTTTACCTGTTTCGGCGTAATAAAGAGGCAAAATGCGGAACAGTTCTTCATCCCAGTCGAACTTACCGGCAGCTACGGCCGGGTGATAGTATTTTAAAAAGCCCCAAA
>JANMDL010000572.1:0-1808 GCA_031376295.1 Chitinophagales bacterium | reverse complement strand
TAATAAAATCAATGTCGTGTACGGACAACGCAGAATTTGAATTATGGACAAAAAAATAAAAAACTACGTCTAAGGGGGTTTTTTATTTCGCTTCGGCGTCTTCACCGAAAAGAAGTTTGGCAATAAAGATTTTTGACAGCGAGACACGGCTGTAACCTTTCCCATTGAACCCGCAGTGTGCCGCCGGGTAGTTTATACAGGTCGAAACTTTGTTCTGGCAGCGACACAGCAGCAAAGCAAAAACATTGCACCATGTAATTTATTTTGATTAAATTTATGTAAAAACAACTTGTTACAGAAAACTGCCATCATCCTGTTTCTATTGTGTACACTTGCTAAACCTTCGGCAGCACAGCAAAACAAATTACAGGTAGATTTTTATGGCGATTCCCTTCTTTTCCTGGTACCCATTCCTGACACTGCAGCTATCCCTGGGCCAATTACAGAACTGCGAATAAAAAAGCAGGCAGACTGCTTTGACAAATGGGAGTATCAGCCACTGATTGACAGCCTACTTGCTTACAAAAACACACATCAACTTGATGACTGGATTTATTACCAGCTTATCAGAAAAACAAGCCAGCAGATTTTTGCCAAAGAAGTCAATTATGGAAGGTATACCGTATTAAAATGGTTTTTGCTTACACGTTCCGGATATGATGCAGCGCTGGTACTTGCACATAACAGGCTGCTATTTTATGTGCAATCGGATGAAGCTATTTTTAACATGCCCTTTTATTTAAAAAATGGCAGGCAATATGTTTGTTTTAACTATCATGATTTTGGATACTTTGAAAGTAAAAATGAAACGTACCCTGAAATATACCTGCCTTACAGTAATGCAGGTAAATCCTTTTCGTACAAAGTAAATAAAATACCCGAAGGTAAACACAATGTGTACATTGAAAAAAAACTTGAGTTTAATTATTACGAAAGCGTCAGTCATTTTAACATTAAACTAAATCCCAGCATTCAGCAGATGTTTGCCAATTACCCTGTTGTTGATTACGAAACCTACTTTAACATACCATTAAGTAAGGAAACATACCAAACCCTGATACCGGAACTGAAAAAGCACATTGCAAAAATGAAGGTAAAAAAAGGAGTGGATTTTTTAATGCGTTTTACCCGTTACGCATTTTTGTTTGAAACGGATACCCGCAATTTTGGAAGGGAAAAAAGGCTTACACCCGAACAAACCATTTTATATAAATACAGCGACTGCGAAGACAGGGCTGCGCTGTTCTTTTATTTGGTAAAAGAAATTTTTAACCTGCCCATGATTGTGCTGGCATACCCCAACCATATTACCATTGCAGTAAAACTTAAAAAACCAGTAGGCAAAGCCATACTATACAATGGCGAAAAATATACTGAAGCCGAACCCACACCACAAAGGGAAGATTTGCCGCTTGGCAAGATGCTGCCTTCTTTAAGAGGAACCGCATTCCAGGTAGTGTATGCATATAATCCGGCACAACATTGATAATTGCTACCTTATACAGGCCCTCCGCAGGACCCGGTAAGCGGCTGGGGGATATGAACGTAATTGTTACAGCTATATACAACAAATGCACCATCGCATTGAAAAAATGTACTATCCATAAAGTGTTTTTTTTATGAATGAAATAAATTACACAGTCAACCGGTATTTGAGCCGGATTTTTTAACTTATTTATTTTAAAACATTTATGAGAAAGCAAACTTTTCGTTTTGGTCTGCTGCTAACTATCAGCGCAGCCATGTTCTTCAGTTCCTGCCGCAAAAGCGATACAATAACCCCCGAACTGGTGTTACCACTTCGGGGG
>JANMDL010000549.1:0-6438 GCA_031376295.1 Chitinophagales bacterium | reverse complement strand
ATCACTCTTGATGGCTTCCAGGGTGGCTTTGGCATTGCCTCCAAAGAGGCGCTGCCCGTTTACAGTAATTTCGTCCACCTTTCTGCCATTTACCTTTACATCGCCATTCAGTCCCACCTCAACGCCTGGTACTTTGTTCAGCAGTTCCGAGGCAGGTGAATAAGGCCTGGTTTTGATGCTGTCAACAGGTATTATCAGCGTATCACCTTTGTAATAGGGTGTCTTTTGTCTTACAATCACTTCTGAAAGACTTTTTACTTTTATGGTGAATGTTTGTGGCAGAATACTGCCTGCGGTTATACTGTCTGCATTAAGATGTATGCTGTTGTAGATGGTATTATCATGTTCCAGAAGCAGTTCGTACACGCAGGAGGCAATAAGTGGCAGGCGAAGGGTGGTGTCTCTGCCGCTGATGGTAGTACGTGAAAGCAGGGTTTTTCCGTTGCCGGAAACAGAGAGGGAAAAGCAGCAGGTTTGAATGCTTTTATCTTTTTCTGAGGAAAGAAAAATATTAAATGTTTTTTGTGCAAAAAGGCTGCTGCACCATATGAATGGCTGTATCAGTAAAACTAAAATATGGTACTTGGTACTTGCCATAGCTTCAATTTTCGAGCGGTAGTTTTAAAGTTAAGAAAGTAGCAGCATTTTATCAGAACACAATTGAAAAAAAAGTAAGGTCTGTTTGTGTTTATCGGTTTTTTCATCAGTAGCTGCCGCTTGAACTGGCAATAAATTGCCTGCTCAACTATTACTCAAAAACGATAATGATGATACAGTCGCAGCAAATTAATACCCCTGAACCGTCTGAAAAAATTATCAGTACGCAATTCAGTCCCCCCACTTGCTTTTGCACAACTTTGGCGTCTGACGGGATTGTGATTACTTTTTTCTCTTTTACTACGGGAGAAACCGGAGTTGTTTTTACTACTGGTAATGGCTTGGCAATATTGGTAGCAGCCATTGTTGCGATGCTGAATAAAGATGCGATTGCAATTAAAATGATTCTTTTCATAATTTTTGTTTTTAGATGTTGTGAAATTATTACAGACCTTACTCAGGGTAAAAGTAAAGTGGTAATTATACAAAAAGGTGTCAATAGAATGCAAAAAGGTGTCAATAAAATATAAAAAGGTGTCAATAAAATAAAATTTGGTTTCAGTTATATACAAAGAGGTATCAATAAATATATTTTTTATTTTTTATTTTTTTATATGATTTTTTTATTATTATTTACACTCAGATGATTACAGTGGAAAAAATCTTTTTTAACAAAAGAATTTTTTTTGACAAGAAGTCTGAAGTTTGTTGTTTAATATTCGTTGGTCAGCGTGTAGTATTTATATAACATCTAAATAATAAAATGTATGAAAAAATTAATCCTTGTTTCTTTGCAGTCTTTCTTTTGCTTATTTGCACTTTCAGTTGCTGCGCAAAATTTTTCCGGCTTTAAAAAAGAATTTGCCGGGCGTAAGATCACTTCAGTTACAGAACAAAGCTCCGGACCGGCAAACAGCGGTAAAGAAAGTCAGCCACCTGTAACAAGCAGCGGTGGTGCAACAATTACTGTGGTTAATGGCGGACAGAGCTTCAATTTTGTATCAAAAACATTGAGCTTCAAACCTGAGGATGCTGGCGCAACAAAAAGTGTCTGCAGCTTTACCCGTATTAAAACCACCACAAAGAATCCATTTGGCGAATTTTTTGTGGATACTGATAATCCTTTTGAACGACCGGCACAGATGGAGAAAATGGGGCAGGGTTATGATAATCTTGTAAAGGAAAAATGTTCATATAAAATAACACCCGGGAGTGTTAAAATGGAAGCAGGCAGCACCGGATTCGGTGAATTCTGGAACCATTTAAATCCCTATCTTACCCTTGACAGCATGCTGAATATGATTGTTTTTTCTGTGTCCGGGTCAATCAATCCCGGTAAAGGTGCAGCGTGGGCCGATTCTGTACAGAATGAATATGTAAAAGTAAAAAACAGCTATACCGTACTAAATATCGATGGTAATATTATGCAGGTAAAGTGTACAGGAATAAATGTTTTTACCATTAATCAAGCTAATGAAAACACTGATGCAATAAGTCTTAAAGTGCAAAGACTTTCCAGCACGTATACAGGTATCCTTGAAGTGGATAAGGCTACGGGACTTATAACAAAAGCCGATTTTGAAGTGATTACAGCAAACAGAAAAAATGTTATGGGTCAGAAAATTGACTCTGAGCGTAAGGAAACGGTAAAGATTACAAACAGATTTGACTGACAGTATACACGGTTTTACGCCTGCTAAAGTTAAAAAATTTGCCCGGGTAATGCCCGGGTTTTTTAGCGGCTTGTATCATTTTGAATTGTATCTTTAATCTGTCATGATAAAATATCTGCAACTCCCGGTTATTTTCGATGCGGCAAAACTGCAGGATGAAGTGCACCAGTTGGCAGCTGGTTACTGGAAACAGCATTACAATAAAAAAGATTACGAAGGTTCCTGGTCGGTGATACCGTTGCGTTCGTTGTTTGGAAATATGGATGCAAATTTTTCGGTGCAGGTTAGCGTCAATCCGCATATAAAATACGGGGATACTGAGTTGATGCAGTACTGCCCTTACATACAGCAGGTGCTGGCATATTTTGACTGCGAAAAACTATCCGTGCGGCTGATGAATCTTTCTGCAGGTGCAATAATAAAAGAGCATAAAGATGATGCACTCAACCTCGAAAGCGGGGAGGCACGCTTCCACATACCGGTGCAGACAAATGCGCAGGTAAGTTTTTTTGTTGATGATGAATTGATACCACTTAAAGAAGGGGAGTGCTGGTACCTCAATCTTTCACTGAAACACAGGGTAAGTAATGAAGGAACAGCAGACCGCATTCACCTGGTGGTGGATTGCGCCGTAAATGATTGGGTAAAAGCAATGGCTGCCAGAACGGATATTATCAAAAAGGAAATTGATTTTGCAGAAGCAGAAAGGCAATATACTACCGTAGAAAAAGCACAGATAATTACACAATTAAAATTGATGGGTACGGCTACTGGTGATGCTATGGCGGCCCAGATGGAGGCAACCATAAAATGACCGCAGCAGAAACCAGTTTGTTTGTAAAGTGTATTGATTTTTTAAAAACCATCGGCATACCGGTGGAATACACCACAATTGAGGCCCCTTGTTTTCTGCAAGGTTTCCGGTTACAAAATGGTACGGTATTGATTGATAAAGAAAAAATGCTGTACCCCGGAGATTTACTGCATGAAGCTGCTCACTTAGCCGTAGTGCCTGCATCCGACCGTAAAACATTGCTGGCCGAATCCATCATGCACCGCCCGCAAAGAGAGGCCGAGGAAATGATGGCCATTGCCTGGAGTTATGCGGCCTGCGTACACCTTAATATTGACCCGTATTTTGTTTTTCATGAAGAAGGGTACAATGGCGGGGGAAAAGACATTGCCGATAATTTTAAAGAGGGCCGCTACTTTGGCGTACCCATGCTGCAATGGACGGGTATGTGTGCTGCAGGCAACGATTGCCCGGCTTACCCTGCCATGCTGTGTTGGTTGAGGGAAGATAAATAGGCCGTAAACTCATTATATGGCATTGCCGTCTTTCTACCCCGAACCGGTATTAGCTCTTTCTGCACAGAAAAATCCTCCTTCAGCGCATCTTATTGCCAAATTTGTGCATATATAGTTATATTTATCCTATCTAAACTAAATCATCTGGAAATGAGAAAAATTTTATTGGCATGCACAATGCTTACTTGGCTTGGCGCATCTGCCCAGCAATTCACTCCCGTAGCCATCCAGGGCAGGCTGGTTGCCACAAAAAAACCATCAATCATCACCGGCGATGCGGATGCCTTTGTACCTCGCATTACCCGTGACGAAAACGGGCTGGTGGGTGTACCCAAAAAAACAGCCATCATCAGGCCCTTTCACCAGGATTTACCGGCCAGGATTGACCCTGTATTGCAGCAGGCAGGGCAGGCAAACAGGCCGCTTACGCCCAATGGTGTTTCAGCAGCCAGTGCAACTATCGGTACCAATGTAAACGGTATCGGTTTTACTTCGGTTAATCCATCTGATCCTGTCGTGGCGGCGGGTCCCAATCATGTGATACAAATGATCAATGGGGGGGCAGGCTCGGTAATGAAAATATTTAATAAAGATGGCAGCCAGGTTGCAGCTCAATTCAACTTCAGCAGTATTACCAGTGTGCAGGGCGCAGGCGACCCGGTGATTTTATACGACCAGTTGTCAAAAAGATGGGTACTTACAGAATTTGGATACACCGGCGGAATCACTTCTTTTGTAAACACATTGATACTGGCTGTTTCTGCTACAGATGATCCGCTGGGCAGCTGGTATGTGTATGCATTTGCTGATTATACTTTTTTTGTTGACTTTCCCAAATTCTCCATCTGGACGGATGGCTACTATGCCACATCCAACGATTTTAATACTGCCGGTACGGCCTATCTTGGTTCATCAGTGTATGCTTTTGACCGTACTAAAATGCTGGCAGGTAATGCTACAGCCACAGCCATCAGGACAAGGCTTAACAATGCTGATGGACGCTATTTTTCTATGGCACCGGTTAGCATTGAAGGTATTACGGCACCACCAGTTGCCCGCAAAAGCATGTTTCTTTATTATACAAACGATGCATTCACTACCGATCCTGCCGATGTGGATTCTATTTACATGATAACCATGACCCCGGATTTTGTGACACCGGCTAATACAGTTATTTCGGCTCCCACACGTTTTGTATCCGCTGCTTTTGATGATGAATTGTGTACGGCTGTGCGTGGCCGTTGCATTGACCAGCAAACCAATACCACTACCGACCTGGAAGACCTGGCGGGCAGGATGAGTAATAAAATTGTTTACCGCAATTTTGGTACACACGAAGGCATTGTATGCAATTTTACCGTAGATGCGGATGGTGCAGGTAAGGGGGGCATCCGGTGGACGGAGCTGCGCAATACGGGCAGTTGGGGTGTTTTCCAGCAAGGTACCTGGGCGCCGGATGCCAATGAGCGCTGGCTCGGCTCTGCCTGTTATGATGGCGTGGGCAATATAGGTCTTGTGTACAATGTATCCGGAACCACGGCCAATCCTTCAGTACGTTTTACGGGCCGCAACCCCTGCGATGCATTGGGTACCATGACGCTGCCTGAGACTGTAATTGTAGCAGGTACGGCTTCTAATGGCAGTACCCGTTACGGCGATTACAATGTGCTTACTGTTGATCCTGCCACCGACCGTGATTTCTGGCTTACCGCACAGCACAACAATGGCGCTACCACATGGAATACCCGTATCGCCACCTTCAATCTAAATAATTGCAATGCACTGCCCAAAGTGCGTTTTTACACCAATGCAGTAACTGCTTACGAGGATAGTTTAAAAACAGTGGGCACCGGTTGCCAGCGCTACCGTGATTATGTGGCGAATGTGGTGATTGATGCAGCACCTTCGCAACCCGCCATTGTTACATTTGCAACTTCGGGTACAGCTAACAATGGCTCCGACTATACCATTACACCGGCATCAGTTACACTCAACAGTGTAACATTATCACAGCCGGTTACCATCAGGGTATTTGCCGATAATAATGTGGAAGGAATTGAAACTGTAAATGTTTCTTACAGCATCAACCCGTCGGGCGGTAATGCTGTGGCTGACACCTACAATCAAACGCTTTCGCTGAATATAAAGGATAATGACGTTTCGGTAACACCGTTGGGCAGCAATGCAACTTTGCTGAGTGAAGGTTTTGGTACTACCGCCACGCCGGGCCCAACAAGTGGAACCTGGACGGTAATTAACCCCAATACTGCTACCAATACCTGGGTGTACAGTGCCAATGGAGGTGCGGGCATTACGTCGGGTGCAGCACATATTACAAACAACACTACCACCAAACCGTTGACTTATACCAATACGGTAAGTGATACTGCTATCCTGCGCAGTCCGCTTATTGATGCCACAGCCTTTGCAAGCAGCAGCGATACCCTCAGGCTGTTCATCCGTTATAAATCCAATGGCGAGTCGAATTTTGATTTTGGCCGCCTGCGCTATTCATTAGATGGCACCAATTTTACCAATATTCCAGGCACTGCTAACCTGCAATTGGTAAGCGCCTTAACCGACCTTACGGTTAACCTGCCTGCTGTGCTGAAGGGGCAGCAATTTTATATAGGCTACTACTGGCAAAATGATAATTCGGTAAGTGCAGATCCGCCATTTACCCTCGACAGTACTGCTGTAACTGTATCGGGTGTAAAAGTGGAAACCACGGCCGGCAGCAATATCAGTGGTTATATTACCACTACGCAGCCCGCATCATTTTTAAGCAGTGCAGATGGTGAAGTAATTGCTGCGGTTACCAATATGAGTAATATCGGTTGCCTTACCAGCACCGTATTTG
>JANMDL010000539.1:0-2254 GCA_031376295.1 Chitinophagales bacterium | reverse complement strand
AAGGCATTGGGGATGTTTACTTTGCAAAGGCCACGGGTAAAGATGACATCCTCCCTGGTGGTGCCGCAGCGTGTGGTGGCATCTAAGTAATACAGGCCTGGTTGTGCAACGCTGTATGTTTTGCCGCCGCTCCCATCCTGCCAAAGCAATTGCCAAAGCGGATCAAGGGCAGGTTGCAGGGTGATGATTTCGCCGGGGCAAATCAGCCTGTCGGTGCCGAGGGTAAAGCGGGGTTTTAATTCGTAAGCGATATTGATGCTGTCCTTATTGATGCAATTATTTTTTGTAACGGTTACTTTGTAAAAACCTGCCTGGCTTACCAAATAAGTTTGTGCCATGCTGCCCGTGTTCCACAGCCAACTACTGCCGGGGTTTTGCGCATCTAATAATAGTGTGTTGTTTTCGCAAAGGGTGGTATCGTTGCCAAGGTTTACTATGGGCAATGGCTTTACGGTAAGGGTAATACTATCCCGGTAAATGCAGCCCTGCTTGTTTACATCACACCAGTAAATACCGCTTTGGTATGTTTTTATTTGTGGTGTGGTGGCTCCAGTGCTCCATGTATAGCCGGTTGCGCCGCTTACGGTTGCATTTAGTACTAGGGTCTCTTTCTGGCAAATAGCCGTATCAGTACCCAGCGAAAAATTGGGCAGGGTTTTAAAACTTACGCCAATGGTATCCCGCCATTTGCAGCCGATATTAACGGTTATCTGCAGCCAGTAAATGCCTGCATTGCTTACCGAAATGGTGGGCGTGGCGGCATTGTTGCTCCAGGTGTAAGCGCCTGCGTACACTGGGTTGGGCGCAAGGGTTACACTGGCGCTGCTGCAGATGATGGTATCGGCACCGAGGGTAAACTGTGGCAGATTGCGTTCAAACACTTCAATGGTATCGGTGGCGGTGCATTCGCCCAGGCTTACCCTTACCCAGTACTTGCCGGGCTGTGTTACTTTCACCACCGTATCAAAACTATTGTTGTGCCAAAAATTGCTGCCGCCGGGTATGTTCATTTTTAATGGCAACGTATCACCTTTGCAGATGGTGGTATCATTGCCCAAAAACACTTTAAACGGCCCGGCGTGTATTACCTTTTTAATGGTATCGGCCCCGCAGCCATTGCTGTTTTGCAGCACGGCTTTTACGGTATAGATACCCTGTGTGCTGTAAATATGTGTTGGTGTAAAAGAAGTAGATGTATTGTTTACCCCGCTGGCCGGGTCGCCAAAATCCCAGGCGATACTGCTTACACCAATAGGATTTTGGATATTAAAACTGATATTTTGAAACTGGCAATTACCAGTGGCGATGATGGGATAGCGGAAATAAGATTGGAGGAAGGAAGGGAGGTTGCCTTGGGTAAAGTATGGTGTAGGTACTCCATTAAATACAAAATTGCAGGCTGCGCCCAGTCCTTCAGGATTATCTACCCTGTTCATTAATGAGGCCTGGGCATTCATGTACAGTTTGCCATTATTGGCTATTTGCATACTGCTGTTCACTGCAAGTGATGTATCTATCAGATAGCGGCTGGCCTGTATAGTTGCTTCGGTGGTGAGGGCTGTATTAAACTGGTATTGCCTGCCCACAAACCTGTTAGTAAAATCCGGGGCATAATAAGAATAATAATCGCTGCTTACATACAATCTTTGGCCACTGGGCGAAAACTCTACAGCCAAAATACCAGCACCCCTGCCTGCTGATGAATATGCAATATAGCCGGGCTTGGTATAAAGTTTTATAGGATTGCTTACCAGCCCTGTTTGGTTGTCAAAATCACAAAGCTCCACATAATCCTGTGCTAAATGCGCAGCAGCCAGTTTATCGCCCAGTGCACTTATCTTCATGGTACCATAATGGTTTTCATCATAGCCCGTTATGCCAATGCCATCAGGTATCATATTACATGTACTGTACAGTGGCGTAGTACTTACCCCGGCAGCAGTTACGGGCAGCGTAAAATATTGATCCGAATTACGGAGGTGGCCCACAACCCACACATCTTTTTTATTGCAATGCAGGCTGGCGGTTAGTTTAAGGCATATATCCTGCCCGCCCAGCAGGGGGATATTGGCCTGCTGCACATCACCCAGCCCGCCATTAAGATTCATATTTATGATGCTGTAATAAAGAGGAGACTGAAAATTATTATTAAAATCGTGGTGTATATGAAACAGGATAAACAGCGAATCCCTGCCCGGCCAGGGTACTATCAGGCTGCCCTGCCGGGCATTGGTGTTAAGCCCGTTAGCACCAT
>JANMDL010000507.1:0-5493 GCA_031376295.1 Chitinophagales bacterium | reverse complement strand
TTCCAGATTCTACAAATTTTACACTGACATTGCCGCAAAATATTAAAGATGAACAAGATACAGCTACTGTATTGATCACCCCGGTTGTATTATATGAGCGGTTGAATTTATGCTGCCAAGTGGGGGTGTGAATTAAGAACAGCGAGGGTTGCTTGCTATGACGGGTTGCAACAGCCGACTTGCCCCGTTGCAAGGCCCTGCCATTAAGAATTAGACAGGCACACGCTATAAAAGTTACTGTAAAATCTTTTCCAGTTTCAGCGGATGCTGTCTCCCATCCCAAATGGTGATGATAACGATGCGGGTATCCAGCTCTTTATATACCATCAAATAATCCCTTACAATTTTTATCCTGGTGTCTTTATAGCCTGAAGGCCTGCCAATAGCAGGAAAATCGGCAATGGCTTTTGCGGCTTCCTTAAAAAGCTGATGGAGTTTGCGGCTGTAAACAGTTGATTTGTTACGGTTATTCCAGTAAGTATAAATCTCTTTCCGGTCATTTTTGGGCAATTGCCGACCATTCTATTTTTTTAGCTATTGCTCTATATCACGGTTTGCTTCATCATCGGTAAGGGTGTTGCCATCTTCAATATCTTTAAGTCCGGCATCTATGGCCGATTGCTGAAAACAGGATAATACCACAGTATCAATGTTGCCGGTATTAATTCCCAATATCCGGTATACTTCCTCGAGTACACCCTCATCTTCCACTGCGGCAATCCGGTCAATCAATTCCTTTTTCATTTCTGCTTTAGACATGAGCATGGTTGTTTTTATAAATTTAAGATGAATTTTGAATTAAAAATTAAGAATTAAAAATTGGGCTCTGGCTGAATTAACGTATATGCACTGACATGGATTACAAGCAAATTGCACTGATTACACGGATTAATACAAAGGCCCCGAATACCCAATTCCCTGTTGCAAATCAACTTCCAGTTCCGGAAACAGATACGCATCTTTTAACTGATACACCCTGCTTATGGCCTGCTTCTCCGCAATGCGGTCATTTTTTTACAAAATGTAAAGTTTTGTGATATTTATCATATTTGCAGGTATAAAATGTAACATTTTGTTACATTTGCAGTGCTAAAGAGTTTTGAGCCTGCATATCTCATCCCATGATGGGTGCTGCCAGTACTGGCACGGGGGCAAAAAGATTTTTTAGCTTTTTTATGCCTGCTCCTCAATGTTATACATGTCTATGATTGTTTCATATTTATCTCTAAGGGCATCAAAATAGCGGCTTTCGCCAGTCAGCAATTTTCGTTGTACTGCCCATAACAAGTAATCAATAATACTAAATTCAGGCATTTCCGTACCCGGTAAAATTTGCAAATTGCAATCAATCATCCCTGTTGCAGCCTGTTCGCTGGCTACTAACGCTTTATCAACCGCTTCCTGAAATCTGTGAAGTGAATTATTACCTCTTTGGGATAAATAAAGATGATAACGATGGCCTGCATTATTCAATCTCCCGTTTATAAGGTGGTGCAGTACATCAAAATAAAATTCTGAGGGATTATTGTTGTGCTTACGGGAAAAAATATTCACATCTTTCCTGGCTATTACAATATGTGCTTTGTACCCATGCAGGTTGCGCAGCAGCTCAAAGAATTTTGCCCTTATTTCAGGATGGTCAGCACGGGCGTGTACATACCATTCCGCAGCAGCCACAGAAGGAATCGTATTGTACAAATTATCGGCTTTTATACTGTTTGTAAAATCAACTACGGTCTTGCGAAGGGCTTTTCTATCCACAGTTTCAATCATCCCTATAAGCAAATAAGGCTGAAAGCCTGCGGTGCCTGCAAGCAATTTTTTCCGGTTGCCATAAAAAACAGGGTCACCGCTTTCATCTATAAAAAAATATTTACTCCTGGTGTCGTGCATTTTTTAAACCCTGCCGGATGGTTTAATGTATTTCATCCGGTAAAAGCTAAATTACCCATTATGGATCAACTGGCAAAAAATCTCATGCAGGAATCAGCAACAGTTTGGTGGCAAAACCATATAGTGTGAACCCATTGGCATTACTTGTCCCGCTTACAGGATTTGCACAATTTCATCAAGTTCCGGAAAAAGATACCCCTCCTTTAACTGGTACACCCTGCTTATGGCCTGCTTCTCCGCAATGGTAAGAAAGCGCTGCGGCTCCTTTATTTTACGGTAAAAGGCACTTTGGCTGATGCCCAGCACTTTTTCTATCTGCTCCTTGTGCCGTTTGGCGAGGGTATCATCGAGGCAGTCGTGGTATTCTTTCCAGCGGTTGTGGTATTGTGCCTGTTGCATAAATTGATTTTTTACAAAGATAGTAAATGACCCTTAAAGTCCGTTGTATTAAAAGCCACAATTTATGACCTTGCTGCCATGGATATTAAGCTAAAAGTGGGCCAGCGGATAAAAGAACTGCGGAAAGAACTGAAACTCTCCCAGGAAAAGCTGGCTTATGAGGCTGAGGTTGACAGAACCTACGTAACCGATGTGGAAAATGGCCGCCGCAATGTTTCGCTGGAGATTTTGGAAAGGCTGATTGGGGCGCTGAAGGTGTCGGTGGCTGAGTTTTTTGGTGGGAAGGAGTTTAGGAAATAAATAAAAGTAAAAAGACTAACCCCGTTTAAAATTAAGCTCTGAAGGTTAAATAAACTGATCAATTTCGCTATTACTTTCGTAATCGTATTCCTCCATAAAGACTTCATTAACTTTATACTTCAGTTTTTTATCATTTTCGTTTTTGGGGAAACTGATTGCATAACCAATTATTGGCACATTTAACGTGGAGCTTTCCCACCCCTCTGGCTTAGGTTCAAGTGGATATATTAGCAAGAGCCCATTAGTTGGTAAACGGTTCGCTCGTATATTCTTACCACTGGGGGTAACTGGTTCATCAAGTCGCTTATTTTTTCGATCACTCGTCATCCAATCTTGAATGGTTAATTCTAGCGATTTTTTAAATTGTAACCCTGAAATATCAAAGTCAATAAATTCATGCGTGGGGTCAATTATATGACTTCTACTTATCTCATAATAACTTCCCGCTCCTTTTGCAGAATCACTTCTCATGGTCAATCCCACAAAAACAAATTCTCCATTTACCCTAAAGAAGTTGTTTATTTTATTTCTTTCATTAGAAATCAAGACTATGGTCCAATTGGTCAAAAATCCAACCTTCTCTTGTTCAATAATGTATTCAATTATCTTTTGATGTTCTAACCTGTTATCTGACTTATACCCTTTAAAAAACCTAAGAACATCGCTGCTATTATCATTTTTACTCCAAACATAGGGTTGATTATTTTTTTCAATAGGTGTTCCAAGTGAGTTTATAAAACTTGCAGTATGCAAATAATTGTCAAAAATTAAGTCTTTATCTCTATAAAAACACCAAGTTTCCCTTAGTTTATCTGAGAATGTAAGCTCCATTTCTTGACTATTTCTCATTTTATTCGTCGCCGTTATTTTTAAGATGTCAGGATGTTGCCTTACTCTGATTCCAAAATTAACAGGTCGCTTTCTTTGGATTTTCATTTCTTCAAACTCAACACGCAATTCTTCTGATGCGACTGTAATATATTTATACCATTTAATGAGTTCTTCGCTTGTGTAAAGACGGCACAGATCCACATAGCCCGGCCTGTATCCAAACCATCGTCCCATCTGCATTAGTGTATCGTACATTGTAGAAGATCTTAGGTAATAACTTATCGATAGTCCTTCAAGTGTTAACCCCCGAGATAGTTTATTTCCGCCAATTGCTATAACAGAAAGCCCAAATTCCCTATAGGTATAATAGTCTAAGGATGTGACATTATCATACTCTAATCCCTCTTGTGTAGTATCCCCATGAATTGCTCTAACTTGTATTTTTGAGGCTGCTTTATGTAGTTGTGTTTCGATTTCAAGCCAATTAGGAGTAATCAGTGATGAATCTTCAAATTCCTTTTTCGCAATAATTTCAGTTGTCGTTGGGAGAAAGTCATTCGTGTAGATGTCTCTAAGCTCATTAATTAAATTACCTTGCTTATACTGAATTTGTTCCTGATAAAACTTCACTTGCCGATTTACAAGGGTGGCCGTTTTATTTTGCCAGCGAACAAATCTTGTTACATGTATTAACATTGAGTTATGCGTGTTTATCTGTCCTCTTGCCCTTCTTATTGAACAAACAAGAATAAAAGACTTAATAGCCTTTTTAAGGCTTTCGGGCAATTCGTCTGGCAAGTTATGGCTCATCTTGTGCTTATCGGGAAAGAATGTTCCATACTCATCAGGAAGTATTTGCCTTATAAGCGGAAGACCTTGTTGATTTTTTTCGTTATCAGCGCTTATTTCTGCAGTAATTCCAAAAATCTCTTTAGGGCCAATATAATTAGATGGCGGCGGGATATTTATAATAAAATCCTTAGGGAATAAATCTTTGCCAGAGAATTTCCAATAATCCGGCATTTGAATATTTAGCCCCCTTGAAACGTTATCTTCCTTTTCTGTCAAGGGAATGAAAACGTTTGCAAATGGCGTTGCCGTATATCCAACAAAAGCACTTTGTTGAAATAAAGAAAGAAGAGACCTAATAAGTCCGTTAATGGATGAAATACTATCAGCAGAAATGTTAATTGATGCATTATCTGCTTCGTCATCGATGACAAGCAGGGGGAGTCCTTTAATTAACTTCATCCCATTTCCTAGCATTTCACCGTAATCCGAAAACCAACTTATCAATTCCTTAAGCACAATCGGATTTTTTTTAACTATCATTACGACATTACCAGCCTTGGGGTTCGTACCTGTAATTCTTCTTGAGGTAGTTTTAAAATCCCCAGCCATAGCACTAGTGGTCAGATAGTGAGCTTGCGGCCTACTGTCATACTTGCTGACACCAAAGTTTCTAGTATCGGTAGCATCTGTTCTGTCAACTAAAGTGTCCCACCCTAGAAACCCCAAATCAATTCTCAATTGAGTTTGTGATCGTAAGTCATTTGTCATACCTGCTAGAACAATAATTACTTTAAAACCATAGTCTGCCGCCTTACACATCAGGCCGGTATAATTACTAGTCTTTCCTGACTGCACTTGCCCAACAACCAATCCCCGTTTATCCCAATCTCCATTACTTTTAGGGTCATTCAAATGATTCAGTATATCATCTGTAATGTCATCTAATTTATCAATAGTGTCGGGGGCCCAATGTTGGTCATATCTTAAATAACTGGCATATCTTTCCCAAAAGCGTTTATCAACACCCCCTTTTCGATTATGTAACCAGGGCGTATAATTATCATCAATTGTAGTATGCTTTTCAGACTCGATACTAAATTGTCTTTCAAGATATTCATTAACATAGTTGAAATTTATTTCTTTTTCATTAAAAGACTTGAGGGCTCTTTGAATATCTTCAGCAATCTGAACTCTAGTTATTGGTCTTGGTCTTCTTGTCAAAAAAGTTATAACAACTCGTATTAAGTCTTCATTATCTCTTTTTATCCTGTCTATTTC
>JANMDL010000409.1:0-2471 GCA_031376295.1 Chitinophagales bacterium | reverse complement strand
TTCATTTTATATATTGCAACCGTATTTTTAATGTACAGTATTACCTTACTGATTCCCCGGCCAGCCAATCAATTTTAAATGGATACTAAATACCTGCTTTGAAGAGACTTTTACAAAATATATTGCAAAGGGCATTGCTCTTGTTTTTTGCGTTTACATGTGGCAGTAATATTTTTGCCCAAACAGCCGATTTTACCATCAATGTAACACAGGGCTGTGTGCCTTTAGGTGGCGTAAACTTTACAGATATATCTTCCGGCGGTACGGTTACCAACCGTGACTGGAATCTCGGAAATGGTACCATCATCAACAACGGAGCTGCTGTTGTAGGAACCAATTACCTTACTGCCGTCACTTTTCCTGTTACCCTTACTGTTACTTTCCTGGGGGGTACTATTCGCTCGGTTACCAAAAATGTGGTAGTACACCCCAAGCCCATTGCCAATTTTAATGCAATTGATACAGCAGGTTGTGCGCCGCATACGGTAGCTTTTCAGGATTTATCTACTACTGCCACGGGTACCATCACTAGCTGGCAGTGGGACTTTGGCGCCGGGGGCAGTGCCGCTCCTAATCCATCCTTCATCTATACCGCTCCCGGATTATACAATATTTCACTTATAGTAAACAACAGTTGGGGTTGCCAGAGCGATGCAGCCACAAAATTTCAATACATAAAAGTGTACAACAGGCCGGTGGCTTCTTTTACTGCCAACCCATTTTTTGGTTGTACCAATACCCTGAATGTAAATTTTAATAATACCACCACCAGCGGCAGCCCGGGCAATACCTACCTGTGGAATTTTGGTGATGGGGTTACAAGCACTTTAAAAAGCCCTTCACATTTTTATGCAGCCCCGGGAACCTATACGGTAACATTAACAGCTTCAGTTGGCAATAACTGCAGCTCCACTACTACAAGAACAGTATATGTGGGCAATGTAACGCCCTTTTTTACTGCTGCGCCGGATACGGTGTGCATCAATGTACCCACCCTGTTCAGCGGCAGTGCCACGCCGGCCCCCTTTTCAGTAAGATGGATATTTAGCGATAATGGAGCCATACAAAACGGGTCGCCCACCAGCCATACATTTACAACACCCGGCGATTATACCATTACCTTCATTGCCTATACAGCACAGGGTTGCAGTGATACCATTACCAAACCCATCCACGTAAAAGCCGGCGCCGGTCTTACGCCGTTTTTTATTAATGCGCCCGATACGGTATGTGTAAATAATCTAACGTTATACAGCGGCAGCTCCACACCTGCGCCATTTTCAATACGCTGGTATTTTGCTGATAACGGAGCCATACAAAACGGATCACCCACCAGCCACAGTTTTTCACCTCCGGGTAATTACCTGGTGTCTTTATATGTGTACGACAACAGGGGCTGTGCCGATACCATTTCCAAAACAGTGAATGTAAAAAGCGGACCGGTATCCAGTTTTATACCTGATAAAATAAATGGCTGCGGCATACCTTTTACGGTAACATTCACCAATACCACACCGGGCACCAACCTGCAGTTTACCTGGAACTTTGGTGATGGCACTCCCCTGCTGGTGGTAAATGATACATTGCCGGTAACACACGTCTACAATACTTTTGGAAACTTTACTGTTACCCTTACTGCCAGGGATACGCTGATTGGCTGTGCCGGCCAGCCAGTAACTGTATTGATAAGAAATTACCAGCCAACAGTAAACTTTACCTATGTGCCGCCTGCAGGCTGTTTGCCGCTGCCCGTGTTTTTTACGGCACAGGTAACCAACCTGATAGTGCCGGGTATAAAATATGTGTGGAACTATGGAGATGGGTCGCCGCTTGATACGGTGGCAATACCTAATGGCTTTCACCTGTACACATCAGCAGGGGTGTTTTTGGCTACGCTTACCATTATTACTTCAGAATGTACCTATACTACTATTTCAAAACCAGTAACCGTAATTGATTTGTGCGATGATGATGGCAGTGGCGACGGAGGTGGTGGTGGTGATGGCGGTTTTGTGGTGGGGAAAACCTGTACCGATAAATACACAGTAACGTTTACGGACACGCTTAAAAATAATACAGTAGTGGTAAGCTGGAATTTTGGTGATGGCACACCATGGTACACCACGCCGCCACTAAACCCGGTAACACATACTTACAGCCCGCCACAAAAAGTATACATTGTTACAGTGGCAAGGCTCGACACCATTACCGGCCTGCCGGATACGGCTAGAAAAAGGGTAATCATCATTGATGAAAAGGCCAACTTTGTGCCGGATTTAACAGACATCTGCAACAATAAAACCGTGCGCTTCAGTACTATAGGTATCGACTCTTCCAAAATAAGCACTTACACCTGGGATTTTGGTGACGGTACCCCAAGGCAGGTAATCAACAATACTGCCTACTTTAATGCTTTCGGCCTTTACCTGAATGGCAATACCAGCCATACATATAATGATACAGGATATTTT
>JANMDL010000378.1:0-5661 GCA_031376295.1 Chitinophagales bacterium | reverse complement strand
GAATATTTGTTGCGATATTTTCCTGATTGTTGCAGAATACAGTGAGTAACAGAAACTGAAGGGCTGTTTTTGTATGACCAGTATTTTTATTGTTGCCACCCGCCTGTTGGTCAATTTTTTTTGCAATGGCTGTTTCTTTGTGGTCAAACAAACCTTTTACAATATAGCTGTTGCCGGATTTAATAATACTTTTCACATCAAAAAAATGGCCATGCAGCAAAATTTCCTTATCCTTTTTTACCCATTGCAGCTCATTTGCAGGTATGATAAAGGTTTCCAGGGCAGTCATTTCCAGTTGTTTTTTCATCTGGTGCTGTATGTGTTGCTGCTGCACAAGCTGGCATACGGATACAATCAAAGGTGCCGACATTACCGCCAGCAATACCAAAGCCGTTATATATTTTCGTAAGCCGTACATTGTTTACAACACGAAGTTATTGCTTTTTTCTTACGAGGCTGTCTTCAGGATATACCCGCTTCATACTGTCACGCAGCGCCGTGGACCAGTTGGCAATGGATAGTTTCTCCACATCGGTCAATTTTGCATTGGTATGAATAAATGTGTAGGACTCAAGCGGCATTTCACCTTCTTTCACCTCTTTGTTAATCTCTTCTAATTTTTTGTATTTGCGGCGGATGCTGTACCCTGCAAACTCAGAAAAATTCAATTCTTTTTTACCCTCTGTTACATGATCGCCGAGCCACCAGGCCACCGGCTGTATGTAGCTGTACCAGGGATAAGCCGTGTTATTGCTGTGGCAATCGTAACAGGCTTTTTGAAAAATCAACTGAACATCTGCCGGTACTGTATGCGCAGTGGCAATATCTTTTGCAAAAGCTTCCGGGCCAGTGGCAGTATTTTTTGCCGGGCGGAAAAACTGTATGACAACAAATGCCAATAGTAATACGAGTAAAGTTCTTTTAAGGATTTTTTTTATCATAAAAATCAGAGTTTATACTTTGTAACAATCGCCGCAGGAATTATTTTCTTGATCATGGGGTTTTTCTCCACACCCAAAAATGTCCATTTACCGGCAGAATAATTATCTTTAATAGCAAGTGCCTGCTTCTCCTGTTGTATGCTGAATGTATTGGTTGTTTTATCCTGTGTTACATTTTCTTTGCCAAAAGTTTTTTGAAAACTTTCAAATATGCCAGTTGCTTCTTCCGCTGTTTTATTGCCCGTCATTTTAAATTGCATCTGTACAAAATAATTGAACATTGTATAATTGCCTTTTGCAAATTTTTGTACCGGGTCTATGCTGTTTATATTCATTGAATCAATGGTAATGGTAAAATCAGTTGATGTATAAGCACTTTTTAAGGCAGCGGCAAGATCTTTTTTGGGAGCCAGCTCAAAAATACGGGGGTAGAGGTAGGACATTAGTTTAGTCACGTTCAAATTCTTCGATAGCTGCATGTATTCTGTCAGCCGTTTATCAAGCACTGCATCACCCGTTTGCGCAGTTGCAATAAAAAAGGTTAAACTCAAAAATAATGTTGCGATCAGTTTCATCAAATACTTTTTTAAATTAATATTTCTCCCTTCATTTCAGCCGGTATCTCCAGCCCCATCATGGTGAGGATTGTGGGTGCAATATCGCCCAATTTCCCGGGTTTTATAGTGCCAGTCCATTCTTTGTCAATAATAAAAAATGGAACAGGGTTTAATGTGTGTGCCGTATTGGGGCTGCCATCGGCATTAATCATATAATCGGCATTGCCATGGTCGGCAGTTAAAAAAATGGTATAACCCTTATCCAGCCCCGCAGTAACTATTTTGCCCACGCAGGTATCCACGGTTTCCACCGCTTTTATCACCGCTTGCCACACGCCGGTATGCCCCACCATATCAGCATTGGCATAGTTGAGGCAAACAAAATCAGCCTCGCCTTTTTCAATTTCCGGGAGTAACAAATCAGTTAATTCCATGGCGCTCATTTCCGGCTGCAGGTCGTAAGTAGCTACTTTGGGCGATGCTGCCATGATGCGTTTTTCTCCTTCAAAAGGTGTTTCCCTCCCACCACTAAAAAAGAAAGTAACATGGGGATACTTTTCTGTTTCGGCAATGCGTATCTGCTTTTTGCCATGCTGTGCCAATACATCTCCCAGCGTATTGGTAAGGTCATCATTTTTAAACACCACATTTACTCCGCCAAAGGTTTTGTCATACTCCGTCATGGTGGTATAGTGCAGGGTTAATTTGTTCATTCCGGTCTCAGGCATATCTGTCTGTGTCAATACTTGTGTTATTTCCCGGCACCTGTCGGTACGAAAGTTGAAACAGATTACTGCATCCCCATCCTTTATAGTGGTATCGCCACCTGCGTGGATGATGGGTTTGATAAACTCATCTGTAATACCGTTATTGTATGATTCCTTAACAGCAGCGAGCATATCTGAAGCTGGTTGGCCAATGCCATTTACCAGGGCATCATAAGCCAGTTTTACCCTTTCCCAGCGCTTATCCCTGTCCATGGCATAATACCGCCCGGTGATGGATGCGATGGTACCGGTAGTTTGTTGCAAATGTGCCTGCAGGTCAGTTAAATAACCCAGGCCGCTTTTTGGGTCTGTATCCCGGCCATCTGTAAAAGCATGTACCAACACATTGTCCAGTCCTTCCGATTGGCAAAGGGTAGTAATCGCTTTTAGGTGACTGGTATGTGAGTGCACCCCGCCATCACTTACCAAACCGAGCAGGTGCAGTTTTTTGTTGTTATTTTTTGCATATTGTATCGCTTGCAGCAATGTTTCATTTTTTGCAAATTCACCAGTTCGTACAGCTACATTAATACGTTGCAGTTCCTGGTACACAATTCTGCCGGCACCAATATTCAGGTGTCCCACCTCGCTGTTGCCCATCTGCCCGTCTGGCAACCCTACTGCTTCACCGCAGGTAATAAGGGTGGTGTTGGGGTGTTTTGCATATAAACTGCTTACAAAAGGGGTATGGGCATGCTGTATAGCATCACTGCTTTTTACCGGCCCAAGGCCCCATCCATCCATTATAACCAGGATAACTTTTTTATGTTGCATGGTGTAAAACTAAAATATTTGCAACTAATCAGCGTTAAATGTTGTCTGGTAATGCAAACAGGCCATACCATAATCGTAGTATTTAACACAGCTTGGCACGTTTTTAGTAATTAGTATCTTAATTAATGATTAGTAACAATGAAAAAATTTTTTACATTTCTGGCAATTACTGCTTTTTTTTCTTCATTTGCACAAGTTCAGGGTATTAATGAAGTAGTGGCAGCCCTTAAATCGGGTAACGCTACGCAGGTGGCAAAGCATTTTGACAATACGGTTGACCTGAGCCTGCCCGGCAAAAGCGGCAGCGTAAGCTATAGCAAAAGTCAGGCGGAGTTGGTATTGAAAGACTTTTGTGTTATCAACGGGGTAAAGGGATTTGAGGTGAAACATGCGGGCGGAAATTCAGGCGACCAGTTCACTATTGGTACCCTGGTTACTCGTAATGGTTCTTTTCGTACTACTATTTTCATGAAGCAGCGGGGCGATGTACAGGTATTGCAGGCGCTTAATATCGAGAACAGGTAAACTTTATTCCAAAATTATATTTCAAGTAACCCCGGACTTTTTTCGGGGTTTTTTGTTTTAGTTTTGTGCCATGATGGATGCAGCAAAATTGACACATCTTATAAAAAATGCGCTGGAAGAAGATATTGGGGATGGCGACCATTCCACACTGGCATCCATTGATGCCGGCACAAAGGGCAGGGCAGTGCTTAAAATAAAAGAAGATGGAATATTGGCAGGGATGGAACTGGCCGAAACTGTGTTTACATATATGCAGCCTGGCAGCACATTTATACCGCTTAAAAAAGATGGTGACCCTATGCTGTATGGCGAAAAAGCTTTTGAAGTGCTGGCAGATGTGCATACAATATTACAATGCGAACGGCTGGTACTTAACTGTATGCAGCGCATGAGTGGCATAGCTACCCTTACAAAAAAGTATACGGTAAAACTGGAGGGATACAAAACGAAGCTGCTGGATACCCGTAAAACAACGCCTAATTTCAGGTTGCTCGAAAAAGAGGCGGTGCGTATTGGTGGTGGCGTAAACCACCGCTTTGGGTTGTACGATATGATAATGCTGAAGGACAATCATATTGACTACTGCGGAGGCATTGAAAAGGCCATTGAAAAAGCATGGGCCTATGTGCAGGAGAAAAAGCCCGGGATGAAAATAGAGGTGGAAACAAGAAATATAGAGGACGTAAAAAAAGTAATGGCTACGGGCAGAATAAACCGCATTATGCTGGATAATTTTAAGCCGGAATTGATAGTAGAAGCACTGCAGATTATTGGCGGTGTGTATGAAACTGAGGCCAGTGGCGGCATCAACTACGACAACCTTGAAAGCTATGCAGCCACGGGGGTGGATTATATTTCATCCGGCGCTGTAATTCACCAGGCAAAAAGCCTCGATCTCAGTTTAAAAGCTGTAATCGGGGGGTAATTTAACAATGAACATGAGCAAGAAAAAACTGACATCATTGGGAGGACTGGTATACTCAACTGACCCAAACTTTAAAGTAGAAGATGATGCACCGCATGACCAGGAAACGCTGCCTGCCGCACAGCAAAAATTAAAAGCAAAACTGGAAACAAAACATCGTGCAGGCAAGGCCGTTACATTGGTGCTAGGCTTTGTTGGCAGGGAAGCTGACCGGGAAGAACTGGGGAAGAAATTAAAAACATTTTGTGGCACCGGCGGCTCGGTAAAAGATGGTGAAATAATCATACAGGGCGACAACCGGGATAAAGTGCTGCAGTGGCTGAAGAAGAATGGGTACGGGGGAGCAATTAAAAATTAAGAATTAAGAATGGGTAAAAGGGGGATGAGTTAGTTCGGCGGATGTATTAATTCGTGTATCCTGCATTTACCGGCAGGCTGGTCAGTGTAATTTGGATAATCCGTAATTGACGAATGTGGCTAATCTGCTAACCGTAACAAAAAATACGAATTGAAAAACATGAACGATGCCCGTGGTTAACCCGAACCTTAAATTTATTAATTTTTAACTCCCTGTGAACTGAATATTTCAAATAATCCCCAAAGTTTGTGTGTAAAATCAACTGGTATTTCATCCTGGGGTAAATACTTTCATTATGCTAAAACGATTACTTGCAGCAGGATTCCTGGGATTAGGGTTTACTTCACTGCAGGCGCAGGAAACCATCAGCGGCACTTACAATCCGGCAAAGAAGGTATTTATCACATATGAGGATGATTACTGGATTGATTATTTTACAAATGGAACAGCACGGATAGCAAAGGATGGCTATATGGGTTTGATGGACAGCACTGGTAAAATTATATGCCCTGTTAAGTATGATATTATTTATCCTTTGGAAAAAGATGCTATACGGATGGGGATTAATGGCAGGCTGGGTTTGCTCAATTATACCGGTAAAGAAATTGCAGCAGCACAATTTGATGAATTATGGCCGTTTGCAGAAGGTATTGCAAGATTCAGGGACAGGGTAGCGTATAAAACCGGTTTTATTGACAAAAAGGGAAAGATTATCGCAAAAGAAGAGTACCACAACCTGGGTGATTTCCGGGAAGGTATGGGGCGTTATCAGTTGAATGAACAGTATGGCATTATCAGCAAACAGGGCAGGGAA
>JANMDL010000349.1:0-1571 GCA_031376295.1 Chitinophagales bacterium | reverse complement strand
GGGCCCTATACACAATCAGTTAAAAGATGCACTACGTTACATCAAATCACAGGTAATAAAAGAAAAAGTTGAAAAAGTTGCTTACCAGGCAGAGGCTATTCGGTTTTTTAATTTCCCATATGAAGCTATTGAAGAAGCGCTTGCGAATGCAGTATATCACAGAAGCTATGAGATTACAGAACCGGTTGAGATCCGCATTCATCCAAACCGGATTCATATTATAAGTTATCCGGGCCCGGATGCATCCATCAAAATGGAAGAACTGCAAAACGGCAGGGTTGTTACAAGGCGTTATTTAAACCGGCAGATTGGTAACATATTGAAAGAACTGAAACTTACCGAAGGTAAGTGCACCGGCATACCAACTATTTTAAAAGCAATGAAAAACAATGGTTCGCCAAAACCATTATTTGAAACGGATGAATTACGGCAATCATTGAAAGTATCTTTCTTTGTGCATCCTGCATTTGAGAAAATCAACTTTACTGATTTAAACCTTACACCAACAGCACAAAGGATTTTAGAAATATGTATTGGTGAACAATTATCTGCTTCTGAAATTGCTGGTAAATTAAAAGTTCAGGCCAGCTCTGGCGGATTTAGAAAAGCCATCTCACAATTATTGAAAGAAGGATTAATAACATACACTTTGCCTGATACGCCCCGGAGCCGCCTGCAGAAATACACGCTAACCAATAAAGGCGAACAATACTTTGGCAAGGAAGACGATGATACGCCTTTTTAGCAACCTCAGCAGGCAAGAGTCAGGTTGCTTTCAGCAACTTCAAACCGTTGGTTTTCATATACTTTGTAATCCACCAGCCTAAAAAACAGGATAGAGTGAAGGATAGAGTTACCAGGTATAAATGTCCTTAAATGTCCGGGTATATACTAGCGGTAAAAATGCGGTCAATGGCGATACCTTTCTCAGTTTCCACGACAAAGCCACAGTCTTATTAAAAGATGCATTTGAAGAAAAAGTAGAGGCTGCGGCATTTGGCCTGCTGGTAGGTTCGTATATAAAGAAGATTGAAAAAATTTATAAAATCTCCGCCTGCGAGCCTATATGGCTGAACTGAATATTTACCAGCTTTTGTTTGTTATCTTTAATATCAGTAAATTTATTGTGCGAAGGTTACTAGAGCTGGAAGTTAAAACATTTAGCTCAGTATAAAGCCCCGCCCTTTTTGCACAATGAAACACTCTAAGTTCAGAATCATTCTGACAATCTTATTCTCAATTGCTCTATTTGCATTGGGCTATTTACGTTTGACAGGCTTTTCGAATTTATTCTTCCTTAAGCAGGTGGAGGATTTTATCAAGTGACAGAACTCGGAGGCAATTTAAAAAGGTATAATACTGAAAAATAATTGGTAAAATCTGCTGTAACGTAATACAGTATTGATTAAGAAAGAAGTTTAGTGAAACCACTTTCACTAAACTTCTTTTGTTTATGAAAAAGATAAAACAAAAGCGATGCTGGGGCTGTCAATCTTTGGTAGCAATTGGTTGGGGTAAGCAACACAATAAACAACGTTTTAAATGTAAAAATTGTGGCCTTCTGTTCCAAC
>JANMDL010000328.1:0-23399 GCA_031376295.1 Chitinophagales bacterium | reverse complement strand
CATGCAGCGGATGGAAGGCACACCCTACCTGTGGGGCGGTTGCTCCAAAGGGGGTATAGATTGCTCCTGCTTTGTACAAACCCTCTTTAATAAAGTATTTAACATAAAGATAAAACGCACTTCACTTGCCCAGTTTTGCGATAAGGATGTGGCGCTTTTCACCAACAGGAACGAGTACCAGCTTGGCGACCTGATTTTTTTTAAAACCAATATTGCCCGTGAAACAAGGAATAACAGGGTTACCCATGTGGGCTTTTATCTTACCAACGGTTATTTTGTACAATCCAGCAGTGCAGGGGTAAATATTGCCAACCTTAACAGGGGATACTGGAAAAGCCGGGTGGTTGCCGCTGGCAGATTAAAGGAATCTTATTATAAAAGAGCAGGCATTGCCATTCCTGGTGGCGATATACAGGACAGCCCTGTAATGGATGTGGAAGAAAACTCCGATTTTGAGCCGGTTCCTTTTCCGGATGATAAGGAATATGTGATTAATGAATATTCATCGCTGCTTCAGGTATCGCCCGACAAGATTCTGATACCGGAAGTATTTGATTTTATTGAAAAAAACAGGTATGCGCCATATAGTATAACCAGCAGGTGCCCACGTAATATGCCCAACAGCAACTGCCTGGCCTCCATTTTGTTTAAAGATGTATTTGATATTGAGCTGGATGCTGCCGATAACAACACTTTTCTGGCAAAAAATACCGGGCAGCTCAATGGCAGGGAACAGGCCCGTTTCCTGGATATTGTATTGCTTAAGTCAACCAAAAAGGGAGTAAAGGACCAGGTTGCCGGCATGTGCTTGTATAATAATTATTTTTTGCACCTCTACAGGGGGGATATTGCCATTACAAGCTTTTCGGATCCCGCATTTGAAAAATATGACCAGTTTTTTTACCGTATTAATGAAGATATTTTAAAAAGAGCCTTCAGCAATATTATAGATATACGAAAAGGCATTAAACCCGTAAAGGCTGACGATCTGCCACCGGCAACTCCTGCACAGCATGGGCCGCAGAATATTCTTAAAAAAGAAACAGATTCGCTGGACACACAACCACCTGTTGTTATGCCGCAAAATCCTGGTGATGTGCCGGTACCCAAAAAGAAAAAAAAGAAAAAAACCTCCTGATGAAGAGGGTACCCCATTTTTTACTGCGGGGATAATTTTTTTGCCGTAAAGGTGAAATTTCTTATTTTTACCATAGATGGGTATTCAAGACAGTATCTTTTGAGCCACACCCCCCACCCATTGTATTCATTGTTAAAATTTACCGGTATCTTTCATTGTACATTATTTGTTGTACACATTGCAGTAATGTTATGAGTATTGAGTATTACAGCCTGCCGCTGCGGCCCGATAAACTGCTGAAAGGTGAGGTGCATGAAAAATGCAGCCTCAAAGAGTCTATTGCCCAGCATATACACCTTATTATTACTACGGCATTTGGCGAACTGCAGCAGGATGAGAGCTTCGGTTGCAGCATCTGGGACTGCGATTTTGACAATCTTACAGCCAGCAACAAGGTTCGTGAAAAAATCAAGCTGTCTGTGCAGCAATCGGTATTAAACTACGAGCAGCGCCTGCAGGCAGTAAAAGTGGATGTATTTATTAAAGAGCAGGAACTGCACACCACCATTAATGGCAGGCAGGTTAAAAAGCGGCTGGATGTACAGATTACGGCGGTAAATAAGGTTACCAACGAAAAGTTTATGTATCAGGATTCTTTTTTCACCGGTCCATTATCATATTATTAAGCAGCAGGTTATTATGGCCGAAACACAACAACAGATAAAAGACAGGTTATTTAAAACGGCAGCCGCCATCTGGGGGCTCAAGGGCACACAGTCAGAAAGCAGCTTTGACCCCCTTGTGGGCATTTTGCTGGGCTCCTGCGCCGCAGAACTGGAGAAAATTTCGCATGATATAGAAGAAACCAGGGGCCGCACGTTAGAGCGTTTGGTGCAGCTTTTGTATCCCGAAGTACTTGCCAATGCCCTGCCCTCCTATGCTGTTGCCAGCGCACAGCCATCAGAAAAAACCGCCATTATACCTGCCGAAACACAATTTTACTATACCCGCAAATATGCGGGTGCCGGAGAAGGTGCGCCTGCCGTGCTGAAAAATATTTACTTTTCGCCAACCGGCCCTTTTCAATTACAGCAAACGGCCATTGCGCTGGTAGCCACCACACATAAAGTATACAGCAGTAACGAAAGCGGGCAAAAGGAAACTGTGTTATCTGCACCCGGCAGAACTTACCATCCTTACAAAAATTCGGTTTGGCTTGGGCTTGAACAGGCCGGTAACCTTACTGCCGAAACATTGTTTTACTTTGAATTGCGCAACGAAGCAGGCAGGGCAGCTTTTTATGATGCATTACCTGCTGCCAGGTGGTACCAGCAACCCGAAAGATTAGTGCAAACGGCCCGCCGCTATCCTGCTGAAGTACCCATATATGGTAAGCCCGACCCAAGAGAAATAGTAAGTGGTAAAACAAGCGCCGTTAACAGAATATTAAAACATATCAACCGGTTTTATTCGCCACACTTTATCACCGCTGCTGGTATTGATGCAGTAAGCCTGGTTACTGATTGGCCGGAAGAACTGAAAGCTATATATACTGACAGTGATTTTAAAAAACTAAAAAAGGAAAAGCTCTGCTGGGTAAGGATTGATTTTCCGGAAAATATTCATGTTGGTGCTGTTGCCGACGATCTCTTTATCGGCCTAAACTGCTTTCCGGTAATTAACAGGCAATTGATTATTACACAGCAGAAATTAATGGACTACATCAATATTATCCCGCTTTTGTCAGATGCTTTTTTTCTTGACATTGCCGAAGTAACAGATATAGAGGGTAATCCCCTTGATGGATTTAACAAGCAGGATGAGGATAGCCCTGTAAACATTCATTATGGCGGCATAGGCCGGTTTAATGAAAAGAGTGCAGTTTCGGCAGTAGAAGGACTGATTCAGCAGTTACGGGATGAGAGTTCAGCCTTCAGCAGTATTGGCAACGATTTTTTGAATAATGAACTGCGGCTGCTGCAGCAAAGTTTGAATAAACTGGAACAGCAGATTGCTGAGCGCCAGATATTAAAAGCAGATACGCCCTACCTCATCATCCCCGATAAAGAGAAAACGGGTACCAGCAATATTTATGTAAAATACTGGGCCACTAATGGCGGCGATGGAAACCACATAAAAGCAGGTTCACCGCTCTTTTTGTACAAAAGTGCCGATGTACAGAGCAGCTCTGTAAAATTAGTGACCAGTACCATGGGGGGAAGAAATAGTTTGAGCAACCAGGATAAAGTAATGGCATATAAAACGGCTTTACTGTCCAGGGAGAAATTGGTAACTGCAGAAGACATAGCTTCATTCTGCCGGCTGCGGATGGCACTGCGGGATGCAGCCATTGAGGTAAAGCAGGGGTATATGGTGCAGGGTAATACAAAGGGTGGTTTTCGCAAAACATTGGATGTGGTTATTGCTTTAACAGAGGAAGAAATGAGGACACTGATACAGAATGGCACGGTTGATTTCTGGCAGCAGGACCTGGTATTGGCCATTGGGGCAAATGCTAATTTTTTTATGCCCCTGAGGGTTTTTATACAAAACGGGCAATATTGAATTTTTAAAGGCAGTGTAATTGGACAGAATAGAAAAAATACAGCAGGAGATAGAGCAACTTGGCCTTGACATCAGGGCCGAGGTGGTGGTGGCGCAGGTATTGCAGCACACTGGCAGGCAATTGCCGCTGATGGTGCATACAGATGATTTTTTTTACCGGCAGTTCAGCAAGGATATTACCCGGGTGGATATAGGCGACTCTTATGATCTGAAGGAAATACTGCACATTCATCTGTCACGTACAGGGCTGTACGATGTATTGCCAGAAGGGTTGTTCTTTAAACCCCTGTCTTCTGCCAAAATACCAAAAAATGCAGGTGAAATGGCCGAGGAATACAAGGCCAATAAAAGGCAGGAGCAGGAAGTGCGTAAATTCTTCGCTCCGCTGGAAAATGATTTTTTTTATCACCGGTATAAAAATTTTGCCGCAGAGGCTTCGCTGCTCAAGGGTCTTAATAATGATTATTTAAACCGGTATTTCAGTGAGTTCTGGCAATTGCCATATGACATGCCGCCGGGGATGGCGCTGCGGATGATACTGCTGTTGCCATATATACATCAGATGACGGGTGATGCAGCATTGATGGCGGCAAGCCTGCAGGCGATTATTGCCGAGGAAGTGAGCTGTAAGCTGATAACTGAAAGCAGCCAGCAAACCGGTTTGCATTACAATGTTTTAAGTACTTTTGAACTGGGCAACGGGCTTACCTGTGGTGTTAATTACGAGGAAGAAGATTTTTGTTTTGCCTTCACCATTTTTAATCTTGAGCGTTCATCAGCGCAGGATTATTTAACGGGCGGCAGGTTGTACAGCACATTGCAGACATTTTACCGGTTCTTTTTACCGGCGGGTACCAGCATCAAAACAATAATTAAATTGCAGGCAGTAAAAGAAAATATGCACATCGGCACAGGTGACGAAGCCATACTGGGTATTGCTACTGTGCTGTAAAAAAGTGGAGAGATAACGTATATGAATAAATTTTTTTCGCAGGAGATGATAAGAATGCTGGGCATTGCAGGCTTTGCGGGGCTGAGCCTGATGACTTTTCTTGGCGTGTATATCAGCCGGGCCAGGGGCAGTTTTGCGCCTTACCGTAAAGCCACCATCATTTACCTGCTGCTGGCCACCCTTATTGCCGCCATTGTTGGCCTCATGGGGCTGGATGGTTTGTTTACAACTCCTTTTATCACACTCATTATCTGTCAGTTTACTTTTCTTCTTCTTGGGTTTCTGCATATCTGGTGCATGCGCAGGTATCTTAAATGGAGCGGGGGCGACAACAGTTTCTGGTTTGAGGTGATTTTTACCATAGTATTGGCAGCATTTAGTTTGATGGGTTTTGTAATGGTTTTTTCTTTGTTTAACAGGGAAGGATACCAGTATTATCTTGGAGCATCGGTGTTGTTTTTTGTAATTGCTTATTTTTTGTATGCCACTTTTATTAAGGCGGTTAGCATTCCCTTAAAAATATATGCCAAATGGTTTTACCCGGTGCATGAGGAGGTGGACGACCCGGACGAGGATAAACTGAAAAACATGCTGGTGATAAGTTTTGAGTTTCAAAAGAAAAAAGGCGATTATCATTATACTAATTTCAGGGCAAAAGCCCCGGCTGATATGGAATTCGGACAGTTGTTCTATTATTTTCTTAACGATTATAACGAGCGGCACCCACATGGCAAAATTGAGTTTTTGAATGAGCAGTCAAGCCCGTATGGGTGGATATTTTATAAAAAACCCAGGTGGTACAGTTTTATTACCAGGTATATGGATACAGATAAATCTTTCTTTATCAATCATATCAGGGAGAATGATATTATAGTGTGCAAAAGGGTATAAAAAAAATTAATTATGGACACGCAACAGCTTTATATGCCGGTGAATTGGGTTGATGGCATGAAAATAAACAAAACCCACCTTGAGGCAGAACGCAATGCCCTGCAGCAGCAGGCTGTATTTGCAGCAGGGAGCCATATTACCAATATTAACTACGGGCTGCTGGCACCTGTAACAAGCGGGCAAAGCAGTTGCAGGCTGTTTGTTAGTTTAGATAACCAGCAGTATGTGCAGGTGCGCCTTGCAAGCTGCCGTGCAGTTACACCTGGCGGCGCCGTAATACATATTGACGACGAAGCTGGCATAGCCAATGCAATGGATGTAAAAGTGCCCGACCTTTCAGTGCCTTTTGCTGAGCTTAAAAGTAAATCGGCTATTTACTATGTGGTGCTTACCGCAAATATTTTCGACAGGGTACCTGCCGGTCTGGCCGACCCTGGTGAAATACCGCCAAGGCTGCCTTTTGCTTTGCCGCAATACAGTCTTTCGCTGGTGCCGCAGGAGGGGCTTAACGGACTGAAGGCAGGGCTTTACCAGGTTACATTGAGCAGGGTGCTTATTAACGAAAGCAAGATACAGATAGACGAGGATTACATACCGCCAAGCGTTACTGCGGCGGCCCACCCCGACCTGCTGGATGTATATTACGGGCTGGAAGAGTTTATGGGCAAAATGGAATTGTACAGCCTGCAGATTGTTCAGAAAATACAGCAGAAAAAACAAAGCAATGAAATGGCAGTGATTGTGCAGGGGCTTTGCAATAATATACTGCAGCACCAGAATATGCATTTCACCTGGTTCCGGTGGGCGGCCCTGCACCAGCCACCAGCTTTTATGCTGTCCATCACTGCATCATTGGCAAGGCTGATAAAAAACTCATTGGATGTGTATGTAAACGCAGGCAAGGAAGACCTGTTGAATTATTTTGTGGAATGGTGCGAACTGAGCCAGGGGGCATTAGATACGGTGATTACCGACCTGGGCAACCACCATTACCAGCACGAAGACATTAATGCGGCGGTGATAAAAGTAACAGCTTTTACCAAAACAGTATCGGCCCTGTTTTTTAAACTGAGCAAACTGGACTATATCGGCAAGAAAAAAGAAGCGGCTATTTTTGTGAAGGAAGAAATTGTAAATCCAACAGAAACGGCAGAAAGCACTGCTAAAAAACGTAGAAACTTCCTGGCTGATTAAGAAGCGCAATGCTGCCAATAAATTTTTAAAAAGAATCAATTACTAAACGTTATGGCAAAACCAATCAATATAAAAGAACACAACAGTTCATTTGTAAAGTTTCTCATCTTCTTCCTGGTAACGCTTATCATGGCGGTAAGCGCTGTGTACTTCAATTTTAAAGTGCCCAATAAGGAACTGGCCATTTTAAGAGAGCGCTCCGAACTGCTGCGCAACCAGCAGATAAACCAGGAAAATTACAAACGCACCCTCAATGAAGTGATACTGGTTTTTAACAAATTAGACAGCAGCACCAGCAAGGCCATGGTGGAGTCGGAACTGAGTGATAAGTTAAATGCCCTGCGCAATGCCGCCAGTATTGAAGACAGTACCGCTTCGCAAAAGCTGAACCAGATGGTATTTGGTTTGGTAAATGAATACAGGAATGCAAAGTTCAAACTGTTTGACCTGAAAGACTTTGAACAGGAAATAAGAAAGAAGAACGAAAAAATTCAGGAACTGGGCAGAGACCTTGACGATTGCCGGGGCAGGGCCAATTTCAATAAGATCCAGTAACGTTTTTTAAACCCTGAGTTTGTGAAGTTTGACCCTTGCCAACGCAGCCGTTTGGTACTATTGTCTGTAAAGCATCTAATCATGCCTTAACCCTTCTGCAATTTTAAAAACATGTAGTATATAAGGAAATAACGCATCAATTGTTTCAGCAGCACCTTTAGGAGAGCCTGGTAATGTAAGTACCAGCGTTTTGTTAATGAAACCGCATATTCCTCTTGACAGCATGGCATAAGGCATCCGCTGCTGACCATAATTCCTGGCTGTTTCCATAATGCCGGGGATTTCACGGGTAAGTAATGGTTTAATGGCATCTGGTGTCACATCTCTTGGTGAAAGACCAGTACCGCCTACGTAAATGAGCAGGTTGCAGCCTGCATTTTCGTATTCCATTGCTTTTTGCTGTATCAGGCTCACATCATCGGCAATGGTGCTGTGGGCAATTACTTCAATATGGTTACTCTTTAATTTTTCAACCACTTTTAACCCGGCCGTATCTTCCTTTATTCCCTTTGATACACTATCCGAGCATACAACCACAGCCGCTTTTAATCCCTCAACCTGTTGATCCCTGAAATCTGTTTTTCCTCCTTTTTTGGAGGCTAACCTGATGGTTGAAATATACACGCCTTTGTCAATCGGTTTCAGCATATCATACATGGTAAGGGCAGCTACAGAAGCGCCATGCATGGCTTCCACCTCAACCCCTGTTTTGTAAATGGTATGCACTTCCACACTGATATGTATTTCCAATCCCTCTGTTGCATAAGTGATGGCGGTAAACTCCACCGGCAGGGGATGGCAGTCGGGTATTACATCGCTTGTTTTTTTTACAGCCAGTAAACCCGCAGCCCTTGAAAATTCAAAAATATCACCCTTGGGAACCTTGCGCTGGTTGGCAGCTTCTATTGTTTCGGGTTTTGAAACTACAACAATCGCTTTTGCAATTGCCTGCCGCAGTGTGTTTGATTTATGTGTAATGCTGATCATTATTTATTTTCTTTCCATTTATAAGATACGGTTTCTTCGCCTGCTGCCGCCGAAAAAATTTCCCTGCCCCATACAGGCAGTTCCGCTTTAATCCTTTCCACCATTTCTTCACAGGCATCAATAGCAGCTTTTCTGTGCCCTGAAGAAGTAAAAACAAAAAGGCATACTTCGCCTGCGGCCACTTTGCCCAGGCTGTGGTATACATGCATGCACACGAGCGGATATTTTTCAAAAACCGCTTCCCTTATCCTGTCCATATGCTCGAGTGCCATTTCCTCATAGGCCGTGTATTCTATTGCAGCCACTTCTTTACCATCAATATCATCAGCCCTTACCTGGCCCAGGAAAATGCTGTGACCGCCAATACTTGTTTTGGTTTGGTGCTTTGCAATGCTATCACCGATAAAGGATGCAGCGATGGCACCCTGTACAAAAATATTTTTTACTTTTTTCTCTTTCATGTCAATTGTTTTTGATGCATCATTTCCCAGGCAGCAATGCCCCCGTTTAAGCTGTAAAACCGGCCTTTGTTTTCAAAATAGCCGGCTGCTGCTTCAGCAGCCCGAAGGCTCCTGGCACCCGATTGACAGATGAAAACAATAGCTGTTCCGGAAAAACCGGGCAATTTTTTTTCCAATTCGCCAAGCGGTATCCTTGTTGTTTCAAACGCTGTTATCAAAGGTAGTTCATGCGGCTCCCTTACATCAATAACCCTTACTTTTTTTTCTGCAACCAGTTCTTTGAATTTTTCTATGGTAATCCCGAAGCCGTTGTCTTCCACTGCACAGTCCTGTGCATAATCCATTTTTTTAAAAGCAATTTCATCCTTGGGAATAATGCTGGCTGATAAGGCAGTGCAATCATATTTAAAAACAGTCAATTGGTTAGTGAGGGCATTATACGTAAGCAGCCGGTTGATTAATGGCTCACCAATTCCCGTAATTAATTTAATCACTTCATTGGCCTGCATGCTGCCGGTAATGCCCGCAAGCACACCCAGCACGCCAGCTTCGGCACAGTTCAGCACTTCGCCCTGGCCGGGCTGTTCAGGAAACAGGTCACGGTAGTTGGCTGAGTATTTTCCATCTCCCTTGATGGTATTAAAAACTGCCACCTGGCCCTCAAACCTGTTTACAGCCGCATACACCAACGGCTTTCCCTTCAGCACACAGGCATCATTAAGCATATACCGGGTAGCAAAATTATCGGTGCAGTCAACAATGATGTCATACCCGCTTATAATATCAAGGCAATTGTTTTTATCGAGGTAAGATTGATATTCAGTAAACACCGTGTCCGGGTTTATGAGCCTGAGTTTTGCGGCTGCCACTGCGCATTTTGATTTCCCAATATCGCTGGTATCGTACAATACCTGCCGGTGAAGGTTTGAAAGGGAAACCACATCATCATCAACTAAGCCAATGCTGCCGATGCCCGCTGCGGTAAGGTATTGCAGCACAGGACATCCCAAGCCGCCAGCGCCAACGATTACCACTTTTGCCTGCAGCAATGCCTTTTGCGCAGCCTCCCCAAAGCCCTTGAGCGTTACCTGCCGCTGATACCTTATGTCTGTAATTTCTTTGTCCATATCATCCTCCCGAAAATGGGGGCAGCAATGCAATTTGTGCCTCTGATCCTATTTCCCTTTTTTCCGTAATTATTTCCCGGTTTAATGCAAGCAGAAATTTTTTTTCTTTCAGCAAAGGAAACCTCTCATACAATACTGCCAACAGCAGCTCCGTATCGGCCACTTCGTTAATAGTAACAATGGAAGCTCCGGTAATATCTTCCAGTTGCCCAAATACCATTATGTTCATCGTTGTTTCCATTTATGCGTTTGTAAAAATCAGTTTATAGCAGGCAAAGATCAGTACGATTGCCAGTACGATCCTCAGCACCTGCTGGTTAAACTTCATAGCACCAAAATAGGCACCGAGCAAACCACCGGTAAATGCCACTGCAGTATAACCAATCATTTGCGTATTAAAATTGATACCCTTAGACAATTGCCCCAGCAAACCGGCCATTGAATTTACAAAAATAAACAATGCGCTGATAGCGGCAGTTTGTTTCTGATCGGTCCATTTGAGCAGCAGTAATACGGGCGACAGTATAATGCCGCCGCCAATGCCTATCATGCCCGATACAAAGCCGATAACCGCACCCAGTAAAAGCGATATTGCCGGGCTGCTTTTTTTGATGGCCGTAACCGCAATGTTTGGAAAGAATAAAAACCGGGCGACGGGTATCAGCAGCAATATGCCCAATACTGATTTATAAGCTGCGGGGTTTATGTCTATCCTTCCTCCAAGGTAAGCCATCGGAACAGAAGCAGCAGCAAGTGGCCAGAAAATTTTACTGATAAAATGCCTGCCCCGGTAAAACTGGATAAAAGAGGTAAGTGACACAAACAGGTTGAGCAGCAGCGCCGTTGGCCGCATCACTTCTTTTGACATTTCAAAAATGGCACCCAATGCCAGGTAGCCGCTTGCCCCACCATGCCCTACCGATGCATATAAAAATGCCACGGCAAACAACAAAACAAAAAATAATACTGTTAACTCAATCGTCATAGTTTATTTTAAGGCAGTAAATGAATGTCAACTTTTTCCCCGGCATTCACTTCGCTTACCGTTTCAGGAATCATTACCAGGCAATTGGCTAAGGCAAATGAATTCAGTTTATACGATTCCTGCCCGCCGGGTAAATGCACCTGCTCCCCATCATAAATACCCTTTAAAAAATGGGTGATGCCTGCTGATTTTTTATAGGGAGAAGAAAGCGGCGCCTGTATGGTTTTTAACTGTAACGGCTGTGCAGTCATCTTTTCCAGTGCCGGCAGTACATACTCGTAAAAACAGGTAAGTACCGAAGCCGGATTACCGGGCAATCCAAAGAATAAAACATTTTCTTTTTTACCAAAAAAGATGGGCTTGCCGGGCTTCTGTTTTATTTTGTGAAATATTTTCTGCACGCCACAGTTTTCAGAGGCAATAACTGTAAAATCATAATCTCCCACACTTACGCCACCTGTCATTAAAACCATATCGTTTTTTGCTAATGCTTCGCCGAGTGTTTTTGTCAGGGCATCTTTATCATCTGCTGATTGATTAACTTCAACATTATTAATACTCATTTGTTTTAACGCAGCCAGTACTGCAAATGAATTGGATTCATACACTTTCCCAAAAACTGCTTCTGTT
This sequence comes from Chitinophagales bacterium, assembly GCA_031376295.1. Classification (GTDB taxonomy): domain Bacteria; phylum Bacteroidota; class Bacteroidia; order Chitinophagales; family Chitinophagaceae; genus Ferruginibacter. The sequence continues at coordinate 11,974 of JANMDL010000328.1, read as the reverse complement.
CCGGGGTTTTGCAATTCATTGCCTGTAACGATGATGCTTATCTTTGGATGAGGAATAACTGCAATTTTTGCAATTCCCATGCCTGCAATAAAACCAATGGCAGCGGGTGTTAATCTTGAACCAGCCGAAAGCGCCAAAGCATCTTTTGCAATTTCGGAACCGGGTAAGCGAACATTATCGCCTTTCTTTAAATTGCCATCTTCTATTTGTAAAAACCCATCAGCCATTTTTACTTTTTCCTGCATCACCACTGTATCTGCACCTTCGGGTACAACAGCCCCGGTAAAAATCCTTACAGCGGTGCCTGCTTTTACAGGTGTTTGCTGATTTGCCCCTGCCGCCTGTTCACCCGCCAGTACAATGGGGTTGCCCATGCTGCCGAAGGCAAATGCATAACCATCCATACCAGATTGCGCAAATGCAGGAATATTTTGTGGTGCATAAATATCACTTGCCAAAATTTTACCCGCAGCATCCTGCAGCAATGTGAGCGCTGGCTGCAGCGCAACAGTATTGTCAATAATCAATTGTTTTGCTTCCCCCGTACTCAATAAGTTCCCTCTCATTTTATTTTCTATTTTAAGCCGTAAGTAATTGTTGTATAATAAAAACCTCCAACCTGCGGGCCACCGGGCAATGAAGTATAATAGCTGTTCAGCAGGTTGGTGGCACCTGATTTGATCTTTATTTTAAGTGCCGGGAAAGCGCAGCTTACCTGTGCATCAATAACTGAATTTGCAGGTAAATAGCCACTTGCCAGGAAACCCTGGTAATAAAACCTGTCCTGCCAGCGCCAGGTTATTCCGGCACCCAGGTTGTTAAAAATATGCTCATTACCGGCCGTAATGCCCGCCATCCATTGTGGTGTATTAAAGCCGTCTTCCAGTCCATCAGCGGTACTGCTGTTGTTTAATTTTGTATAAGAAAGATTGCCATTGATGCTGTACCCTTTTTCCAGGTCATAGTTCAATGTAATTCCAAAGCCATAATTGTGCACAGAAGTTTTTGAGTTGGTCCACATCCTGTAACGGCTCTGCGTTGCCCTGCCGTACAAAGCATAAGGTATCGAGTCTGGCTGTGCAGTATTGGGTACACTCATTTCTGCCTGTGCAATAAAAGATTGATAGTTGCTGTAATACAGATCTATGCAGGTATACAATTTCTTTTGCAGCGCATATACCCTGTAACCCGCTTCAACCGAGCGCAGGTGCTCGGGTTTAAGGTAGCTGTAACCGCTGTGCACCAGCAGGGTCTTGTTTTTTTCGATGGCCTGGTTTTTTGTGAGCCCGGCGGTATTGATGTCTTTGTTTACTGCATCTTGGAAAATATCAATGGAAGGCTTCAGCCAGCCCGATTCAAAAATGCCATTTGACATTACCCTCAGCCCGCCAACCCTTTTCACCCCGCCGCTGTTTACGTTGGAGAATGCTTCAAACACAGAAGGGTAACGGTATCCGTCCTGGTAAGACAGCCTGGCGCTTTGTGCACCCGGAAGCGCATACACAATACTGGCCCGTATATTCGTATTTGCAGTAAAGTAATCATTTTTGTCTAACCTTAATACGATGCCTGCTTTCAACCTGCTTTTGAACATTTTTTTACTCACCGATACAAAACCACCCCATCTGCCGTAGGAAAAAGGCCTGGATAATTTGCCCGCAGCAGGGTTGATAAAATAATTACCATCAGGAACGATGATATAAGTTCTTGTGTCAATGCCGGAAAGTATTTCAAAACCTCTTTTCTTTTTTAAGGAAGCCGGAAGTTGTTGTGTAATATCCCATTGCACCTCTGCGTGTACCAGGCTGGCTTTTACACGAAGCGCTGAACCGCTGTCCCAGTTGTTGATGCTTTGCAGTTTTTGCAGGCTGTTTTTAAAAGCAGCCGAACCGGGCTGTGGCCTTCCGGCATCGGCAAACAGGCGGGCGGTAATTTGCGCATCAGCAGCAGCGGCACCGCTGATAATGGCATCATTGAATTTTGCGGCAAAATCTGTAAACCAGTTGTCATCGTTTTTACCGGAGCGGTCAATATTTTCTGCCATTGACCGGAGGTTGTAAGAGGCACCTGTATTTTCCCGGTTGATGTATGCCTTAGCTGTAACCGACGGGGAAGAAAATTCGAGGCCATGCTGCTGCAGCACATAATCCTTCAGTTGAAAGCGGTTGGAGCGCTGGTAAACCGTATTGAAATGGGCAACATGGTAAGTATATTTAAAACTGATTTTTGTAGTGGGTTTAAAATAAAGCCCGGCGTCGGCCTTTGTGTTTTGCAATGAGTAACTGGCTACGTCTTTTTCGTCATAGCCCGTTCTGGCTATTACATAACTTTTACCCTGCAGCAATAAGATTCTCCTGTTAGATGATTCATTTCCGTAGCTGTTTACACCGTCGTAACCCGGGTTGCTGGCTCCTGTAAGGCCGTTGCTGCTGTTGGCCAGCGGATTCAGGTCAGTATGGTCATCGGCCACCCAGTCGTACCCCTTGCTGAAGGCAGCGTTTATTTTAAAGGCAAACCTTTGTGATACTACTTGGGCAACCCGGATGGTTGTTTCAGAAAATAATTTTGCACCTGTGGCAGCATCGCTTACATGATTGATGCCGGTCTTTTGCTGGACACTGACCCCCGCCGAATAAAAAGGGTCTTTGGTTAAAAAATTTGCCATACCGTTAATGGCATTCATCCCGTAAAGTGCCGAAGCAGAGCCGGTGATTATTTCTGCACTTTTTATGTCGAGGTCAGTTGGCCCCAGTGCATTGCCTGCCGGTGCACCTATATGCGGCGACTGGATATCCATCCCGTCGGTCAATTGGGCAAAACGTACATTGGTGGTATTGGTAAAGCCCCTGGTGTTGATTACCCTGAATCCAAGGCTGGGAGTAATCATCTGAACGCCCCTGGCATTCTGCAAAGCATCAAAAAAAGAAGGCGCAGCAGCCGATGCATTTTTTTTTTCGTTCAGCTTTTCAATGCTTACAGGTGATAGGGATAACTGCTCCTTTATCCTTGATGCTGACACAACCACTTCATCGAGTGTTTTCATCAGAAATGTGTCAGAAGGGCTTCGCTTTGCCGCAGGCGTATCCTGCGCACAGGCATGTGCATACACAAAAAAGGCCAGTATGGTTGCTGTTTTTTTCAATTACAGGTTCCTGTTTACTGCATTTTACCGTTATATATTCCTGTATACAACGCTGTTTAAAAAATCAGGCATTTATTCTGCTCCTGCTCAAATTCTTTGTTTCTGTTTCCAGGAATTTTTTGAACCGCTTACGCAACTGTACATGATAGGCTATCAGTTCTTTTGCCTCTTCCGTAATGGCTGATCCGCCTCCATTGTCACCACCACTCTGCGTTATCACCACCGGGCTGGCAGCCTGTTCATTCAGTGTATGAATTAATTCAAGTGCCTTTTTATAGGACATTTTCATCTTCATGGCCGCTTTATTGATAGAGCCTGTTTCATCAATATGCTTCAGCAGCTCAACCGGCCCCGGCCCCAAAAAACCCGTACCGGCCGATTCAATCCACAAGCTGCCATTCACTATAAAGTTGCCCTTTTTCTTTAATATCGTTTTTAACGCTTTTGCCATATTATCCACCAATGGTTATCATGCTCCTGTTGGTAATTTTGCTTGTATCAATATGTTCTGTATCGGTGGTAAACTGTCCGCCCAAAGCTTTTTTCTTATCCAGGATACTTTGGTAAATGAGTGGCAGAATATCTTCCTTATTTCTGAACGGCGTTAATAAATCTGTTTCGGATTGTGAGAATAAGCAGTTTTTCATTTTACCATCGGCAGTTAACCGCATTCTGTTGCAATCGCTGCAGAAAGGGGCACTCATGGTGCTTATTACGGCAAAAGTGCCTTTGTGCCCGGGAACGATGTATTTTTTCGCCGTGTCATTTTTTTCTCTTTCCAGGGGAAGGATGTCAAATTCACTGCCCACCCTATCCAGTATTTGCTGCCAGGTAAATAATTTTTCACTTTCCCACCTGTTGCCGGTAAAAGGCATGAATTCAATAAACCGCACATGTACTTCCTCCTCTTTTGTCCACCTTACAAAATCAATTATTTCATCTGTATTCAGTTTATTCATCACCACCATGTTCACTTTTACATGAAACCCTTTTTTAATCATTAAGTGAATATTCTCATACACTTTTTCAAACTGGTTGCGTTTGGTCATCAGGTTGAATTTTTCACTGTTCAGTGTATCTAAGCTAATGTTTAAGGATTTTACGCCGGCATATTCTAATACATCTGCAAACTCATGCAAGCGGGTTCCGTTGGTGGTGATGGTAAGGTGAACAGGCAGTTTTGACAAACGCAGTATGATATCAGCGGCATCTTTGCGCACCAGCGGCTCTCCGCCGGTGAGCCTTATCTTATCCACCCCCTGCGATACAAAAATCCTGGCGATGGATTCTATCTCTTCAGGCTGCATCAGCCTGCTCGCAGGCGTAAACTCATACTCCTCTTCCGGCATGCAGTAAAAACACCGCAGGTTGCAATTATCCGTTAAAGATATGCGGAGGTAATTGTGCGCCCTGTTAAACCCGTCAATGATCATTTTTCTTTTTTAATTGTTCATACTCTTCCAACGTATCAATATCTGTTACCCCTTCCGGAAAAGGAACAGCTGCTGTTTTTTCCAGGTTATCTGCAATCAGTTTACCTGCCCCTTTGTCGCCGCTTAGTTCCATCAGCAACGGAAAAAAACTGCGGTGAAACAGGGCCGGCGTACCCAGCTTATCACCATAAGCACTGGCTGCAATGGGCATTTTTGTTTCGTTTTTCTTTGCCAGCAGCTCCAATAATAATGCGCTGCTTACAAAGGGCTGGTCGCAAACCATAAAGATAACACTATCGGGCCGTAAAATGGTACCCGTTATGTATTTTAATCCACAACGGATGGACGAAGCCATTCCCTCCTGCCAGTCTGCATTTTCAAGAACAGTCACCGGCTTGTCTTTCAGCTCATTCCGCAGTAATTCACTATTGGCACCCAGCACCACAAATACTGACTCACAGCCGGTTTCAAGGGCCGTGTCCACGGAATGGCGCAGCAGGTTTTTGCCCTTGTATGCCAGCAGTTGCTTTGGGCTTCCCAGCCGGGAGGAGGTACCTGCAGCAAGGATGACGATGGCTATGTTTGATAGTTTTACAATCATTTGTTTTGCAGTTATTTTTTTTGTGAGGAGGGTAATCTTTATTATTTACTATCCTGGGTAGTGTGGTTATTGTATTCTTATACTTTCAATCACTGTATCCAATCTTGAGTGGATCACATCCTGGTTGTCACGCAGTGAAGTTCCTTTCTTCCCCGAAAATACAGCTTTGATCTCTGCAATGATGCTCAATGCAATTTCGGCTGCAGTTTCTGCACCTATTTCCAATCCCACGGGGCCGTAAACAGCAGCTTTTTGTTTTTCAGTAAGGGTGATGCCCTGTTCTTCCAGGTCGTTCAGCATCCTGTCCATTTTTTTCTTTGGCCCCAGCACACCGATATAGCGTACATTCCGCTCCGTTAATGCCTTCAGCATGGCCAGGTCGTAATTGTAGTTGTGCGTCATCAATACAAAAACGGTTTGTGCATCAATGGCTATCTGCTCCAATACATTTTCTGGCCTGCTCACCAGCACCTGGCAGGCGCCAGCAAAACGTTCAGGCTTTGCATGGGTGTTGCGGCCATCCACCACCCTTGCTTCCCAGCCAATGGCATCTGCAATATTTACCAGCGGAATGGCATCATTGCCTGCACCTATCACCACGAGTGAAACATCCGGTTGCAAAAATTCAATAAATGCAGTAACGGATAAGTTATCAGTAATGTAATTTTTAAAAGCAGATGCCTGTAATTCCAGTACCTCCTGCACATCCAGCAGCAATGCGGCCTTTATGCTTTCAAAAGGGATATTGCCTGTAACAGTATTGTCTTCCTCAACCAGCAAACAGGTGCCGGCCTGCGGTTTGTTTTTTTCTTCTGTGGAGAACAGTGTAACCAGGACAGACCGCTGCCTTCTTGCCGCAGCTTTTTGTAAAAGCATAATGGGATTGATTGGTGCAGTGGCATCAACAGGTTCAAATAAAACCTGGATGATGCCTGCACAACCTAATTGCACACCAACTGATACATCATCCTCATCCGAAGTATCATAAGTAACCAGTTTGGGATGCTGCTGTACAATTACCAATAAGGCTTTGCGCAATGCATCTCCTTCCAGGCAACCCCCGCTGATGGCCCCGGTCAATTGTCCCTCATCATCAATCAACATCCGGGCGCCGGGCCTGCGGTAAGAGGAGCCTTCCAGGTGCACCACCGAAACCAGGGCAGTCTTTTTCCCCTGCTGCTGCGCCTGCCCGTATGACCTTATAATATCACGTATCTCTTTCATCTGAAAAGGGATGGGGTTATAACCCTTACAAACCCTGTTGTTATTTTTTTGTTATCAATAATACAAAGGGTACAAGTTAAGCAATTTGCAGTACAAAAAACTAAGCTCCCGGTCATATAATTTCTGAGGCAACCCGGTTTATTTTCGTACTTTTAAATATTATACAAATTGTTATTTATGGCTGTTTACAATTTATCTGTCAACGGAAAAATTTATAAGGTGGATGCCGACCCTAAAATGCCCCTGCTGTGGGCCATCAGGGAACTGGCGAATCTTACGGGTACAAAATATGGCTGCGGTATTTCCCAATGCGGTGCCTGTACCGTTCACCTGAATGGCAACCCGGTCCGTTCATGCTCCATACCGGTTTCAGCAGCAGCCACACAAAAAATTACTACAGTGGAAGGGTTATCGGATAATAACAATCATCCTTTGCAACAGGCATGGATAGCCGAACAGGTACCGCAATGCGGCTATTGCCAGAGCGGGCAGTTGATGGCAGCGGCAGCTTTATTAAAGCGCAACCCAAATCCCTCGGATACAGATATAGATGCAGCCATGCAGGGAAATATCTGCCGTTGCGGCACTTATCCCCGTATCCGCAAAGCAATAAAATCGGCGGCTGAAATGATGCGCAAACCCTCCTCCAACTAAAAATCAATGGCAATGAATCCAACAGATAAAAATTTATCAAGAAGAAAATTTATCCAGATGACCGGCATGACCGGTGCTGCGCTTACCATTGGCTTTGCCACTCCTTTGTGGGCAAAAGAGGCAGGAGACCTGTTAACCGCTAAAACTGCGGAAGAACAAAGTATTGAACTGACTTCATGGATTTCTATTGATAAGAACGGAAGGGTAACACTGTTAAACCATCGTGCCGAAATGGGGCAGGGCTCCTTCCAGTCGGTACCGCAGATTATTGCAGAAGAGCTGGAAGTAAACCTTAGCCAGGTGAACATACTGTTTGCACCAGGGCATCAGACCAAATATGGCAACCAGGTTACGGGTGGTAGTTCAACGGTTCGTGAATCTTACAAACGACTGCTTAAAACAGGTGCTACGGCAAGGGAAATGCTTACAGAAGCTGCTGCTAAAAAATGGAACGTAAATAAAAGTGAGTGTTATGCCGAAGAAGGGAATATAATTCACCGCCCAAGCGGGAAAAAACTGGGTTATGGCGAACTGGTGGAAGAAGCGGCGAAACTGACCCCTCCCAAACATGTGCGGTTGAAAGCCCGGAGTGAGTATAAAATTATTGGAAAGCCCCTGGCCAGGCAGGATAATCCTGACAAAATAAATGGTAAAGCCATATTCGGGCTGGATAAAAAAATACCCGGTATGTTGTATGCTGTGGTGGAACGCAGCCCCCGGTTTCATGGCAAAGTAAAAAGTTTTGATGATGGCGCAACAAAAAAGATAGCAGGTGTAAAACATGTTGTGAAAGTGCAGATGCCGGTTTTTGCAGATAAAAGGGAAGGCGTGGCCGTGGTGGCAGATTCATTGTGGGCAGCCCTGCAGGGGCGTAAGGCATTAAAAGTGGAGTGGGACGATAGTGGTTTTGAACACCTGGGTACGGAGCAGTTGTATGCCCGTATGAAGGAAGATTTGAAAAAACCGGGCTTATCGCAAAGAACGGGCGGTAATGTGGATATGGCTTTTGAAAAAGCGGATAAAAAGTTAACGGCCATTTATGAAACACCTTACGAAGCGCACAGTTGCATGGAGCCCCTCTGCTGTATTGCACACTGCCAGGAGGATACATGCGAAGTATGGGGACCGATACAGGGCCCTGACTGGATTCAGAAAGATTTAAGCGATGTGCTGGGTATGCCTGTTGAAAAAATTACCGTTAACATGACTTTCCTGGGGGGAGGTTTCGGGCGCAAGGCATTTACTGATTATACTACAGAGGCGGTGCTGATTTCAAAGGAAGTGAAAGCACCGGTGCAGGTGATGTGGACAAGGGAGGATGATATGACGCAGGGACCGTTCAGGCCGGGTGCGGTGTATGAATGCAGGGGCGGGTTGGATAAAGATGGCAGGATCATGAGTTTCCAGGGCAAGATGGCTGCGCAGAACATGAATCATCAATGGATGCCCAATCCTGATAAGACGGCCTATAACGACAGCACTACCGAGGGGTTTGCAAAACAGTATTTTCAGTCAATACTGCATTACAGCTTTGCTGATATTCCAACTGAATCAAATATTCCCGTGATGTGGTGGCGCTCGGTATATTCTTCCACCAACGGTTTTGCTTATGAAAGTTTTATAGATGAGATGGCGGTTGCCGCGGGTAAGGATCCGTTGCAATTCAGAAAAGACCACCTGAACAGTGACCGCTATACTGCCGTGCTGGCAATGCTGGAAGAAAAAACCGGGTGGAAGACGAAAGGAAAAAATGATGGCTGGGGTATTGCCATTACTGAGTGTTTTGAAAGCATAGTGGGAGAGGCGGTAAAGGTTTCTAAAAACAAGGAGGGTAAAATAAATATTGATAAAGTGATTGCTGTGATGGATTGCGGGTGGTATGTAAACCCTGATATCATAAAAGCCCAGGTGGATGGCAGTATCATTATGGCGCTGGGTGCCGCCGTTACGCATGAAATTCATTTCCTGGATGGCAAAGCTGTGGAAACAAATTTTCACCAGTACAAAATGCCCCGCATGACTGACATCGGGGAAATAGAGGTACACATTATAGAGAATGACGAAAAGCCGGGCGGGGTAGGCGAACCGGGCCTGCCGCCGTTTGCACCGGCACTGTGCAATGCCATTTTTGATTTAACAGGAAAGCGTATCCGCAAACTGCCTTTTAACCTGGCAGAACTGTAATGGTTTATTTCCGCTGAGCCTTTACCTGTGCTGCAGTAACAGCAGGGTATTTGTTGCCCCAACTGCTGCGGATATACGTCAATACATCCGCTATCTGCTCATTGGTAAGGTAAGCCTGGGCAGGCATATCAATATTGTATTTTTTACCGTTCACAGTAATCTCACCCGACTGGCCATTTAAAATAACACCGATTATCTTTTTAGTATCTTTTACATAAGCTGTTTTTGCCACTGGTGGGTACATACCGGGAACACCTTCGCCTTTTTCCATGTGGCAACTCTGGCAATAAAGGGTATATACTTCTTTGCCCTTTTTATTGTCCTGCAAAGCGCCTTCCTGCATTGACATAAGGAGCAAACTGCTGCCTGTAATGATGCCGGTAAGCAATATCGTTTTTATCATTGCTGATTTTTTAATACTCAAAAATTTAAAGGGTAAAAATACGAAATTAATGCACAATGAAACGTTGGGTGTTTGTTAAGATGTGATTGGCTTTTTCATATACTTATCCGGCTCTGCATCAAACTTCACTTTGCAGCCATCGCAGCAGAAATATATCTTTTCATTTTTGTACTCCACAACGTGTTTGGGATTGTTCATATCAACCGGCACACCGCAAACTGGATTGATATAATACACCGGCGCTTTACCGCCATCTTCTTTTGTTGATTCAAACTGTTCAAATACGGGGCGGGCACCAGCACTGTTTTGAACCTGTATCATCTGGGCCAGTATACTGATGGCTACTTCTTCGGGCTGCTTTGCATTGATGTCTATACCAGCGGGTGATACAATGGCATCAATTTTTATTTTATCAATGCCACTGTCCAGCAGGTATACTGCTACGGCAGCTATCTTCTTTTTGCTGGCCACGAATCCAAGGTATGCGCAATCTTTCTGCAAAGCCTCAGAAAGGGCCTTCTCATCTCCTTCGCCCTGTGTTGCCACTACAATATAACTTGCCGGGGTGGTTTTTACGTTTGAAAGATTGACCTGTGTAATCAGTTCATCCACTTTGTCAAAGGTACTGAGGCTGGCACCCTGCGCCACGCCGGTAGTGCGGTACCCTGCAACAACCGCCAACTTTACCAATGCTTTTGCAATGGCTGATTTGCCGATAACCACCAAATGCGGCTGCGGCAATACGGGTTCGATAAACACTTCCACTGTTCCTTCACTCTGGCATGTCATTTTGTATTCCATAACTCCCTCCTGGTTTGATGGGATTAACGATTTTCCGATTTTCACCAATCTTGCCTTTCCGCTCCTCATGGCATCTTCTGCTTCTTTAATAAGGATGCCTTTTACACAACCGCCACCAACCCAGCCAATCATTTCGCCATATTTGTTGATGACGGCTTTGTCGCCCACTTTGCCACTGCTGGGTGCTTCCCTGCGCACCACCATTGCCATAGCAAAGGGTTCATTCTTTTTCTTTAAATCACCGGTATTTTTTAAAAACTGATCAAGCATTCGCTAAAATATTTTCAAGTTCCAGTAAACTTTCAAGGTTATGTGCTGTGCGGAAGTCATCAACAGAAGGCATTGCAGCCGACATTCCTTTTGCAGTGGGTTCATACCCCTTCATCCCTTTCAGCGGATTCAGCCAGGCGATCTTCTTTGCCCTTCTTTTTATGTACTGCATTTCTTTACCCAGTATTGCTGTGTCCCCGGTATCCAGGCCATCACTTAATATCAGCACAAGCGGCGACCCGTTCAGCATCCTCTTTCCATACTGTCCGTTAAACTGTTGCAGGCACTCCCCTATCCTTGTACCCCCACTCCAGTTATCTGCCATGCCGGAAATGGCATTCAATACAAAATCGAGCCGGTTAAACTGTAACGATTTTGTGATGCGCTTCAGCGAAGTGCTGAAAACAAAGGCCTCCAGCTGCCTGAAATTTTCCTTTAAGGCACAAATAAACCGCAGCAGGAAAAAACTGTATTTATCCATCGAGCCGCTTACATCCAGTAACACGATCAACCGCTGCTTTTTCGGTATTCTTGATTTGCGCAGCAAATCAAGCGGTTCGCCACCATAGCCAATGCTCCTCCTGATGGTACGCCTTAAATTCACCTGCCCACGTCCCCGGCTTTCCTTCATCCTCCGGCGCAGCCGCACAGCCATCTGCCTGCAAAGTTTTCTTGCTATTTCTTCCAGCCTTTCTGCATCCATATCAGATAGTTTTGCCAGGTCTGTCCTTTTCAACCTTTCTGTTTCATTTGCCCCGCTCACCTGTTTAGCTTCTTCCGAATCAGTTTCAGTTTTGCCAAATCCAACCATTACCAATGAGGCATTTGCCTTTTTATTAACAGCACCCTGTACGGATGTTTTATTCCTGTTTTCCCTCATATCAACGGGATTTGTATCCCAGTACAGCAAAAACAGTTTTTCAAATATCAACCGTTCTTCGGGCGAATTACAGAAAATTGTTTTCAGGGCATATTTGAATTGCAGGCGGTTTGCAAAAAGATTTATATCCGCCGACCTTATTGCGTCCTGCGTTTCGCCTATACCTGCATTAAACCCGTGGCTCCTTAAGAACTGCGTGAAAGCGGTAATGCTTTCTGTAAGACTGCCTGTTTGAAAAGCCTGCTGCTTCATACATTTAACAATGCTTCCACACCGGTTGTTTTAACCATGCTGATATCTTCGGCGGATTTTAATACCGCCCCCAAAGTCTGTTCAAATGCCTTTGCATTTATTTCCCGGTAGCCAAGTGCCATCAACGACT
>JANMDL010000513.1:0-2551 GCA_031376295.1 Chitinophagales bacterium | reverse complement strand
ATTTGACCACACAGGCCAAGAGCGACCCTTTTGAGTATATGCACGATGAAATAGGCTACAACTACCGCTTAGTTAATGTGGCCGCAGCCATGGGTGTGGCGCAAATGGAGCAATTGCCCGGCTTTTTACAGCGCAAAAAGGAAATTATCGGCTTTTACAAAAGCGAACTTGCCGGTGTGGGTGATATCAGCTTTCAGCAGGTGAGTGAGGAAGTGAGCCCCAACTGGTGGCTGCCAACTATTATGACGGAGAAGCAAAAGGATGTGCTGAAAATACTCAATGATAATAAAATGCAGAGCCGCCCCTTTTGGGTGCCGATGAACCAATTACGTATGTTTGCAAATGATATTTACTACAACCATACCGACCGGTCCAACCATGTATATCAGCATTGCCTGAGCATACCCTGCAGTACCAATATCACCAATGAGCAATTGGAAGCAGTAGCCGGTAAAATAAAAGAAGTGTTCAATTAAACCTGGCTTCAGGGCTTAGCATATTTACTACCATGTACAAAGCAGTAAAAAGAGTTATTGATTTATTAATTGCCACAGTGGCACTGATATTGCTGTCGCCCATACTGGTTCCTGCCATCATCATTTTAAAACTAACAGGTGAGCATGAGGTATTTTATTTTCAAAAAAGGGTGGGCTACAAAAACAAGCCCTTCAATATCTGGAAATTTGCCACTATGCTTAAAAACAGCCCCAATATAGGCACCGGCGAAATCACGCTGCGCAACGATCCCCGTGTTACCAGCTTTGGTAAACTGCTGCGCATCACCAAGGTAAACGAGCTGCCGCAAATTATCAATGTGTTTAAAGGTGATATGAGCATTGTGGGGCCAAGGCCGCTGATGGATGTGAGTGTAAAATTGTATCCGCCCGAAATACAGGAAAAAATTTACGATTGCAAACCCGGTATGACCGGCATTGGCTCACTCATTTTCAGGGACGAAGAAAAGATCGTATCCGATGCAGCCGACCCTAAAGCCATGTACGCAGCTATCTATCCCTACAAAGGCGCTTTGGAAATGTGGTACCAGCAGCATTGCTCCCTGTATACTGACTTTATGATCATTTTTCTTACCGCATGGTCCATTATTTCTCCTAAAACCAACCTCATTCAAAAAGTATTTAAGAACCTGCCCCTTCGGAATTTTTGAACTCAGGATGTAAGCGTATTTTTATTCAGGCAAGCTCATTTGCATTGCTAATATATAACTAATTAATAAACAACCTTTTAGAAAGATTTTTGCCTTTTATTGGCAATTCTTACTCCACATTTTAAGCCATTTGCACCTTTTTGTTAAGCTATTTCTCTAATCTTCTAAACAAAATGGTTATATTGTTGTACTATTAAGTATAAATTTACTGTATGAATACGTTTACAATCAAAGATTTAGAAAATCTATCTGGCATAAAAGCACACACAATCCGTATCTGGGAGCAACGTTATTCGTTTCTTAAACCGGAACGTACCGGCACCAATATCCGATTTTACAGCAATGAGGAACTAAAAACTGTACTAAACATAGCACTGCTGAATAAGTATGGTTTTAAGATATCACATATTGACAAGATGAATGAGGAGGAAATTAAGGACAAACTTTTATCACTTAATCAGGTGCAGGCCCAGCAGGAGCGGATTGTAAATGAACTGATTGAGTCCATGATAGACCTTGACATTGATAAATTTGAGTTTATACTGGATAATTATATTATTGCCCGTGGCATTGAGCGTAGTATCAGCCAGATTATCTTTCCCTTCCTGGAAAAAATTGGCATCCTTTGGCTCACAAGTCATATAAACCCTGCACAGGAGCATCTTGTATCCAATATCATCAGGCAAAAACTGATAGTGGGCATTGAGAGCGTAGTTAGTTCGATAGACCTTAAAAAAACAATTCTGCTCTTTTTACCGGAAGGCGAGTACCACGAACTTGGCCTGCTTTTCCTGTACTACATTTTAAAAAGCAGGGGAGCCAAAGTACTCTATCTTGGTGCAAATGTACCCATGGATGATGTGGAATATGTGGCTAAACTAAAAAAACCAGATTACCTGTTTTCACACCTTACAACTGTAGGGCATAATTTCAGTTTCGACCGGTTTCTAAATGGCATAACAAAGCGGTTTACAGGTACACCAATGATTATTTCCGGTCAGCTTACGTATACTTACGAAAAGAAAATTCCCCCCAGTATTAACTTTAAAAAGTCATTTTCTGAAATGATGGAATTTGTGGGAGGGCTGTAAAGCCCCTTTTTTTTGCCCCCTTACCAGGCCAATGGAGTAAAACAGCCCCCCAAATTACCGTTTAAGTATTTTAAAAAAATATTAAACAAAAAGCTTGCACAATTCAAAAATTCTGTTTATGTTTACATCGAAATCATTAAACAGTATATTATGTCTACAATTGAATTCAACCAAATGCTGCTCAGCAACACCGATTTTTTAAAGCCATTCGCCATTACTTTAACCAGGGACAGCGAGGTAGCCAAAGATCTTTTACAGGAAACTATGTTCCGGGCGCTGGCCAATAAAGAAAAAT
>JANMDL010000512.1:0-6899 GCA_031376295.1 Chitinophagales bacterium | reverse complement strand
CCAAAAGCATTGGTTACGGCCACACTGCCCGATGCGCCATTGCCCACCACGGCGGTAATGCTTGCATCGGATATTATGTTAAATGAACTGACTGCCACACCACCAACTTTTACGGCCGTTGCCCCGGTAAACCCGCTGCCTGCAATAGTGAGGTTGGTACCCGCCGGGCCGCCTGTGGGGCCAAAGCCTGTAACAATCGGTTCGCTCAGCCGGTTGCGGAGGGCAGAGATAGAAAGAGAACTGCTGTTGGTAGAAGCTATATCGGCCTTGCCATCGTTATCTAAGTCGCAGGCTACCATACTGTTGGCCTGCTGCCCCACGGCATACTCCACTGCCGGGGCAAAAGAAAAAGCTGCGCCGGTAGTATTGTTCTGCAGCACAGCAACAACTGCAGCGCCGCCTTTGCCAATGATAATATCGGGCTTTGCATCACCATTAATATTACCCAGGGCAATATTAAGCGGTATTGCTCCCACCGCTATATCCACTTTGGGGTCAAATGAAATGTTGCCTGCCGAAGTAATGTTTTTAAACAATGAAACCGAATTGGATCCATAATTGGTTACGGCCATATCCAGTTTGCCATCGCCATTAAAATCGCCTGCTGCCACATACTGCGGATAAACACCTGTGATAAAATCTACTTTGGGGTCAAATGCCAATACCCCGCTGCCGCCCGTATTTTTATATACCGATACCCTGTTTAAGCTGTAATCGGCAAAAGCCATATCCGGCTTGCCATCAGCATTAAAATCGGCTGCAATAATGTATGGATAAAAACCACTGTTGGTTCCTGCAAAATCCACTTTGGGTGCAAAGGAAATATTGCCCACCGTGCTGGTATTTTTTAAAAGGGAGATTGAAGGATTGGCCACTACTGCTGCATCGGGCTTGCCGTCTCCATCAAAATCGGCAAATACCATACCTGGCCCGCCACCCGTTGTAAAAAGAAAGGGTGCGGCAAAAGAAATAGTACCCGGGGTGCTGGTGTTAAGGTAAAAATAAATTTTAGATTCGCCTGAGCTGCCCAGGGCAATATCAAGCTTTCCATCCCCATCAATATCACTCAGCGCAATGGTGGAATTAAGCCGCCAGTTGTTATTACTAAAAACAATTTTTGGTGCAAAGTTGATGGTACCGGCAGTGCTGGTATTCTGTAAAATGGTCATGGTGTAGTCAAAACTGTTCATGGTTACAATATCTGCCCTGCCATCGCCATCCAGGTCGCCGGCGGCCTCACTTTCGGGCCAGCTACCCGTGTTAAAATAAGTAACCGGTACAAAGGAATTTGCTGTAAGCGTATTACCCCCCGCAAATGTTACAGTAAAAGGTTGTGGCGAGTATGCAGTAAGATTGTTAACCGTAACTGTAATGGGCTGGTACGTGGCACCCGCAGGTACAGTTACCGTAAGGGATGTGGCTGCCGCAGCCGACACGGTGGCTTTTACTGCGCCAAAGTACACAGTATTATTAGCTGGTGCAGCACTAAAGTTGGCACCTGTTATGGTTACCGTGGCGCCAACGGCACCCGATAAAGGGGCAACCAGGCTGATAGTGGGCACCTGAGCCATTACATGCTGCGCAAAAAAACATATTACAAAAAGCGAAAAAAACCGGTTACGGATTGCAGAGGAGTATAACGGATACATGATGAACGGATGACTTTAAAAAGAAAATACATGATAAAGATAGCAATTCCGGTGAATTTGCGTTGAAAAAAACAGGGCAGGCACATTAAAATATTTTAAAACAACACTTGTATTTCAGCATACTTTTTCTGGCCCGAAAGCGCTCACTTTCCCCACCAGTCTTCAGCGAAGCCGCCTCATTTGGTGCGTTCCCACGCTTTGGGGGGGATATTTGGGGCAGGGCCCCCCAAACAAGTGCTGGATGCAGCGGTGCAGCAAGGACGAAGCCCGCCGGCAAAGGCAGGATATGCACAAGCAAACAACCATTGAAGTGTTGTGATACAATGGCGAAAGGCTCGATTTTGATTTTAATGCGTTTGCCCTGCGCCAATAACATACAGGTAAACGAAGTAAACCCGTACCATACTCCCTGATAACTTATTTAAGTACGGCCAGGTATGCTGCTAAGCCTTAGCAGGCGGTATGGCCTGCAGCATATTTTGCATCTGCTGCTGCCACTGCGCCGTACTATTAAACATTCTGGCAAAAATACCAGCCTGCAGTGCCAACTGCCTGCGCTGCAGCTCAATGGTTTCCCGCTGGGCGGTTATTATCAGTTCGCTGGCTTTAATAATGTCTTTTTGTACCTCCCTGTCTACCCGCAGGCGTTCGGCAAGGCCGGCAAGGTCGTTCCCTTCCTTTTCCTGCGCTTTCTCCCGCCTTGTCATCGGTTTTTTTGCTGTTGGTTTTTTTGTGGCTCGCTTGTTTGCCTTTGGTTGCTTTGTTGTTGGCTTGGTTATCATGCTTTTTTTTTGCCACAAAATATTTACTTTATCTTGCAGCACAGCCTGAAATATGGGTAATTTACAGGATATTTGGGCAACATATCAAAACTTAAAATATGGACGCTGTAAAAGAAAAAGTAATAGGTAATATCAAAACTATAAGGGAAACCAAAAACTATTCAGAAGAATATATGGCCGATAAAATGGGCATCAGCCAAAGCACCTATAACCGTAAGGAAAATGGGGAAGGTGATTTTACCCTTACAGAACTGATAAATATGGCCGGTGTGCTGGAAGTGCCGCTGGTAAAAATTATTGAGCTGGATTTGGCGAGGATAATTAACCAAACAAATAATGATACAGCTACAGGCAATCATATCATTGAAAATCAAACAGTCATGAACGAAGGCTACCAATTGGCCGCCGGGCAGTTTAAAGAAGAAAATATTTTTTTAAAGCAGCAGGTAAAAGATTTAATGACTATGCTGGCAACAAAAATATAAGCCACAGGACCTAAAACATTGCCGAAGGCTATAAAGTAGCCATAGAAACACAGGAAAAAGAGATTGCTTATTTACGGGCGCAGGTAGATAAGCTGATGGATAAGTTGGGGGGATAGGTTGTTGCCCGCTTTATGTTTGGTGGAAAACAGCCAGTATTTGAACAAGGATGTTGTATTTGCGACACCGAAAACCTGGAAACAATCCCAACAGTGGCGTAGGGACAGGTATAAAAAACGACCTGCCTGACGGAAAGGAGGCATATAAAACAATTAATAATCAGCAATTTGGGAATTGAGGCAGCCGGAAGGGGGGTGATACAATACTAAATGTTGGGCGTCACCCTAAGCGGCATCCTACACTTATTCATCATCCATGACACTATGCCCTAACATTGTTTCAGCACATTTAGATAGCTTAATAAACTCAAAAAGAGAATTAAGTACTAAATTTGAATATCCCTTAAGGAATATAAAATGAGTAAAATAAAAATAAAGAATTTCGGACCTATCAAAGAAGGTTATCTGGAGAATGATGGCTGGATTGATATAAAAAAAGTCACAGTATTTATTGGTAATCAAGGTAGTGGTAAAAGCGTTGTTGCCAAACTAATTTCAACTTTTACATGGATTGAAAAAGCTCTGACAAGAGGAGATTACGATAGCAAATATTTTGAGAGAAAGAACAAAATAAAAAATCAATATCTCACCTACCATCGGATTGAAAATTATTTTCCAAAGACAGACAACACTCTGATAGATTACAGAGGAGATTCCTTTCATATCATTTACGAAAAAGGAAATGTTACAGTGAGAGATGCAAAGAATGGAGATTATCCTTTGCCACAAATCATGTATATGCCTGCTGACAGAAATTTTATTTCAAATGTGAGAACACCAAAAGCATTGAAACAAATTTCTTCTTCGCTTTCCGAATTAGTTACTGAAATGGTGAATGCAGGTGTTGCCATGAAAGCACCTATGAAATTACCTATTAATGATGAGAATGGCAATGAGGTATATGTTGAATACAATAAACTGAATGATATTTTTTACATAAAAGGGAAAGATTACAGAATAAAATTAACAGAAGCATCAAGTGGCTTTCAATCCTTAGTTCCACTTCATCTTGTTTCGTGGTATTTATCTGATTCGGTGAAGAAGCAAAGTGAAAACACTAAAGAACCTTTGTCAAGCGAGCAAAGAGAACGATTCCGCAAAAGAGTTCAAGCAATAAATGATAATCCCGATTTGACAGATGAGTTGAGACGAATTGCGATGTCGGATTTAGCAAAAGAATTTACCAAGACAGCTTTCATCAATATTGTTGAGGAACCCGAACAAAATTTATATCCTCTTTCACAGAGGGGAATGCTGAATAGTCTAACAGAGTTTAATAATGTTAATAAAGGAAACAAATTGATAATAACAACACATAGTCCTTATCTGATAAACTATTTGACTTTAGCAATTGAAGCAGGCAAATTGAAAGACAAAGTAAAAACAGCGGAGTTGAAAGAAAAACTCAATGCAATTGTTCCATTACATTCTACTGTTGATGGTGACGGTGTAGCCATTTATCAATTGAATGAAGATAATGGAACAATTAACTTATTGGGCAACTACAAAGGACTTCCATCAGATGACAATAAATTGAACGAGAACCTTGCCATTTCAAACGATTTATTTTCTCAACTTTTAGATATTGAAGATTTATGCCGATAGATTTTTTCGTTTCTCCTTGCACAAAACCAAATGGTAATTGTCAGATAGCTGGTGTAGTTTGCTCAAACAATTCACAACAAAATCGTTTTGGATTGAGTGATGCAGATTCTAATTTAAGACAACCAGCAAAAGTGAAATTGAATGATGAACCAAATTGGGATTTCACAATTGAAAACCCTGCTACTAAAAATGTGAATTTTAAAGCAGTAGATTTTTGTGTAGAAATTTTCAGAACAGGCACCTACTCCTTAGATGATGATAATAGAGAAGCAAATCAATTTTCTTCTGACAGTGTGGATTCTTTGGGAATAGGTTTGATAAAAAGATGCGAAGGTTTTTTACAGTTTGATTCAACACTTTTATTCGTGGAAATTAAAAGAAGACCGAGAGGTGATTGGTTAAGTGATGCAAGAGAAAAATTTGAGGAAACGATTCTTAGTTTCAGAGAACACAATCCAAATTCTCCACTCCAAATAATAGAACCAATTGTATCAAATAAATTATTTAATCGGCTTCACCAATCAGAAATGATTCAGAAAAAAATATTAAAAGATAAAGTTGGAGTAGAACTAAAAATTCAACAGTCATACACGATTGTATAATGTTTAAAATCGCATGAGCATATTTTAAAGCAGAGAGAATTGACACTGATATAGGGCGAACGCCAAACATTTAGTGGTATAGCCGAGAAGCCCCGCAAAAAATCATTATCGCTCAAATAAAAATAAAAAATCCCCGGCTCATTTGAGTCCGGGGCTTGAAAACCGATTACGCAATACTCCTTTAAGCTGAGTGGTGCGGCAAACAGTTGGGCCACTTCCTGCTGGCTCATGATATTGGGTAATATAAACTGCTTTTGGGGATACAGCGCACTGGGCAGCAGGTAAGGCTTTTTTATCTCCAGCTTGTAAAAAAAAGCGCAGGCACTGGCCAGGCTCCGGCACTTGGCACGGCCCACTTTGTGTACTGTTTTGATGTACACGATGTACTGCTCAATATCTGCCTGGGTAATGGAGGCTACTTCCTTGCTGTTGTAGTACTTAAACAGCAGGATCATTTCTGCCGTATAGCTCTTTACCGTGCCCTTGCCCTTGCTTTGTATCAGCAGTACCTGGCGCAGTTTGTCTATCCACTCCTGTGCATCGGCATTTAATTGATTGTCGGAAATCTCATTCTTTTGCATTTTTGTTTATATTTGATGAACAGCAAAGATGAAAGATTGAAATGTAGCAGGGGAGTAAAGGTGGAGGAAGCCCACGGCAGGTGTTGCTTGAACATGGGGTTTGCCAATAGTAGGGCTTGACGGAAGCTGTGTTTCATCTTTTGTACATTTTTCAGCTTTAGTTCCAGCGGACGGAACTCTGTTGGGCTTTTTGTTCATATTTTCAAATTTTAGTTTTTTAATTTAGCTTCGGTAAGCCAAGCGGACGTAATTCTATTACCCCACCATCGGCAATACCTGTCCGTTAGCAGAAATTTTCATGAGAGTCATTATTTTAATTGTATTTTTTATAGCCAGTTGCAACTGCAAAACTTCGACAGACTGTTCTTCGTATGAAGAAGGTATGAAGTACTTCGAAAAACACTACCACGGAGACTATATGGACAATGGAAGCCGCGACACTGTCATTGCCGTTCTGCAAGATGCTCTTAAAGGCGGATGCGAAAATTTCGATTTATATCATACACTATTTTTCTGCTATCAATGGAATGGTGACTTTAGAAACGCTGAAAGATATCTGTCTGAAGCAATAAAAATGGACAAGAAAAAAGACCCGGAACTTTATTATTGGAAAGGCGAGATGAATATGAAGCTAAATAGACTTGAAGAAGCAAAATCAGCATTCAGTAGCTATATTAACTTCCCCAGTTCTTTCTATCCTCACTTGGGTTTTTATCGACTCGGTGTTATTCAATATGTGTTAGGAGATACTATTAATTCGGAAATAAGCAGGCGTAGGGCAATTGAATTAAATAAAGGTAAAGACATGAGAGACTTCAAAGAATTTGCAGACGCTTGGGGTTTGCACAAATAAAACTTCTGCTAACATTTAGTGGTATAGCCGAGAAGCCCTGCAAAAATTCATTATCGTTCAAATAAAAAAGCCCCGGCTCATTTGAGTCCGGGGCTTTCGGCTATACCCTGTTTGAACAGCGGGTTTTGTGTTATTGGGGCAGAAGCAATGCCCATCAGCATTGGTTCGCTATTAGGCTTTAGTTCGGGCAGAAGTTTTTCAATTTAGCTTTTTGTTCTTATCTTCA
>JANMDL010000303.1:0-6501 GCA_031376295.1 Chitinophagales bacterium | reverse complement strand
GCAAGCTTTAAGGCTGTAAACACCTTTCAAAATACAGGCTTCAACAGCTAGCGGGCCTACTGACGGATATGGATCATGGCTGTAAACACCTTTCAAAATACAGGCTTCAACAGCGATAATGGCTATATGCCAACTGCTGATGAAGCTGTAAACACCTTTCAAAATACAGGCTTCAACAGCGAATCCAGCAAAGCCAGCAATGGCCGGACGGCTGTAAACACCTTTCAAAATACAGGCTTCAACAGCCCCGTAATTTATAAAAGGCGCAATATCATTGCAGTACACCACTTTGGGCATCCAAAAAATCAGTCTTCGGCAACTTTTTCTATATAATCGGCCGCAGTTTTCAGTTCCTGCACCAGCCGCTGGTGCAGGGTTTGTAGTTGGCCAGGCATGGCTTCGTTTTGCAGTACTATATCGGTGGCGGTGTTTTGTTTTTCCTTTAATAAAAAACCATACAATATGTTGCGGTACTCAAACAAATCTGCCTTTATTGCTTGCGGCAGGTAAATGCCCAGCCCGCTGCCGTAAAAGTAAGCAGCCAGCGCTTTTATAAAGCCATCGGCCTGTGCCTTATTAATGTACCAGGTGGTGGCCCCGCTTTTTTCCCGCTGCCAGGTAAGTATATTGCTGCCATTTTCCACATCGGTAGTGTGCAGCAGCAGCTTCCAGCAGCCCTCCAGTGCTGCCAGCCTGCGCTCATACTTTAACCGCTGCAACTGCACCCGGGTTTCGTGCCGCATTTTTTTAAGCGCATACCGGTAAGTAAGCCAGGCCACCAGCAGGGCTGCCAGTGGCGTAGCCAGCACCCACACACTGGGCAGGCTCCAAATGCTGCTATTGCTGCCCGTGGGCATTGCCTGCAGCCAGTAACAATTCATCATAATAAACATTTACAAGGTTGAGTAATTGCAAGGCCACACTGTGCTGCCTGGCTGGCTGCGCCGTGGTATGCTGCTGCAAGGTATTAAATTGCTGCCCGTTTATTTTGTCTTTAAACAGCAGCCAGTCAGGATACATGCTGTGCGAAAAGGCATTGCGCAGTTGCCGCAGCTCGGCCAGGCGCAGGCTGTCGGCCGGCAGGTAGCGGCCAAGCAGTTCGTGGTGCGTATATAAGGTATTGCCCGCCTGCCCGCCGGTGGCCGCAATTTCAAAAGCATGCACTTTTTCAAACACTTTTATGCGGGCCTCCTCGTACCATTCCAATTCCCGCCGCAGTGCGTCAAACTGTACTTCGGCATCATGTATAAACGGCAGCAGGCTGGTAATGCGCCTGTCTTTTAGCAAGCCCCTGAAGTCGCCATAGTTTTTAATTTTAATGGTGGGCTGCACCACGGTTTTGTACTGCAGTTCTCCGGGTACCGCTGCTGCACCGGGCAGGTACAGTATTTTGCCCATGCTGGTTTCTACCCGGTAGGTCATGGCAATGCTGGCGCTTGTTTGCAGGGTAAGTATGCTGCTTTCTGCATCGGGCGCTATGGCAGCCAGCTTATACCCTTCCCCGATTGTTACTGCTGGTGCTGGCTGCTGCTGTGCCTGCTTTTTAAGTTTTACCCCATCGGTTAAAAACTCTTTGCGCAGCAGCTCGTCGGCCATCATAAACAGTACCATATCGCAGGTTTTGTTCCAGCGTATGTCTTTTTCATCTTCGGTAAAATACTTGTAGGCCCGCCAGTTGGCATCGCTTATGCCGGTTGCTTTTTCCTGTGGGTTCAGCGGCCGGTTTTTGCCCGGCTTACGCTGGTCGGCAGTTGTTTTTTGTTGTAGCCTTTCAATAATATCAGCCTGCATGGTGGCCAACTGTGCCGGCGTATGATAGATATTCGATAGCGTTTGGCGCATTTGATTTTTGCTGCGGGTATCGTACAGTTTATCCAGCAGTTCATAAGCCCGGCCATACTGGTAAAATGCCTGCGGCCCATCCATACGCACTTTTTTAAAATAGGCATCTATCAGCCAGGCAGCATTTACCCTTTGCATGGCTTCGGCTTCTGCGGCCACTACCGCCCCGGCGGCATCGGCTTTCAGCAGCGTAAGCAGTGGTTGTAAAAAAAGCCCCCTTGGCAGGTTGATCACCACTGTGTCGCTTAGTTTTGCGGCCAGCTCTTTTATATATGTGTCAGCAGGTTTTTGTTTTTCCCTGCTCAGTTTTAAAAAATGATAGTTTGCAAATTGCCCCTCTTTCAATTTGGCCTGCAAAAAGCCAAGCCGCTTATCAAGATAGGCCGTATAAAAATCGAGCAGGCCATTGCACTGCTGTACATCAATTTGTTGTAAAAAAGGATGCGGGTTGCTGCTGCCGGTTAATTGGCAAAGTGCAAAAAGGCCGGGCAGGCTGGGCTTGTTGGCGGCAAAATAAGCCAATGATGCCTGCAATACCTGGAACTCGGTGCCATTGGCCTTACCCTTGTCCATATCCGTTGCCGGTTGCAGCAGCAGCATATCCCTTGCTATAAAATCGGCCAGGTGGCCATTTTTTAGCGGGGTATAGTCTTTAGAGCCGGGGCGCTGCTTTGCGCCCGCTTTTATCACCGCTGCCTTGCTGATGCGTTCCTTTGTTTCGGCAATAAGTGTTTGCAGCAGGCGGGCAGCTTTGGCCGCATAGCCGGGCTGCTCAATGCCCTGCAGGTATTGCAATATGGCCTTTGGCACCTGCTGCCGTTCCAATCCTTTTTGGGTAAGCAAAGCATCTATATTATCTGGGGTGCAACTGCCACCTGCCAGTTGCCCGCTGGCCACTTCGGTAAAAAATGATTTTATTTTTTTGCGGTGTGCGGCAATAATGGCTTCTGCTGCCGGCAATTGCGGGTGCTGCTGCTGCAACAGGTGATAAAATACCATAGCGGGCAGCTCGTACAGGCTCAGCCACATATCAGGCTGGTTGCCGGTGGGCTTTTGCCCTGCATCGTAAGCAGGCAGTGCCGGCCACAAATTGCCATTGGCCCTGCTGGCTTCGTACTCCTGCTGGTTTTTAAGTGCCAGCCCAATGGTAAAGTTATTGATGTGGTAATGCGGTGTGGTATCGGTTACATATACTTTGGCATCGGTACTGCTGCGCTCTGCAATGGTAAGTACTTTATCCTGCCAGTGCGGGGGGCGCTCACCGGCAAAATCATCCAGCCTGCCAAAAGCCGTCATGCGCTTGAGCCAGCGGCGGGTGCGGGCAGCATCGCCTATTACCTGCTCATAACTGTTAAAGCAATAATTGCCCAAATCAATTTCAAAACGCAGGGTTTTAAACTGCCTGTCGAAAAACCGCAGGGCAAAATAATAAAACCGGTTGTTGCTTCTTTTTAAAATGGGCATGGCTTCGTACTCATCTTCCAGGCTGGTAGCTTCATCTTCGGGCAGGGCTTTAAAGCGGTCACGGTCAGGCGTACTCAGCAGCGGGTACAATGCTGCCGGGCAGCGTTTCAGTTCGTTTACCATATCCAGCAGCAAGCCTGCGCTGCTGGCATCGCTGGTAAGCTTTGGCTGCGGCAGGTGCAGGCCATAATAAGTAAACAGTTCCAGCGTGGCCTGCTGGCTGGGGCTTTCACTTTTTTTAAAGCCTTCCAGCTTTTTTAAAAACTCCTGCGCACTTTTGCGCTGCAGCCACAGGCAGGTAAAAAAGGCAAGCCCTTTTTCGGTAATGGCATCATTTTTTACAAAGCCATACCGGAAATTGTATCCCTCCTTTCCACCCTTACCCAGGCGTACCAAATGGTTTACATCTTCGGTAGTGAGGTTGAATCTTTCTTTTACCAATGGGCGGCCGGCATCAAACAATACCTGTGTAAATGTTACTGTATCATCCAGCAGCTTATAGGGTGGATGGGCTGCATGGCTGTAATAGTTTCGGAAACTATATAGTTGCTGCAGCATGGCAAGGCACATATCCCGGTACTCTGCCGGACCGGGTTCATGCCCCCGGTGGCTGATGTAGGCTTCCTGCACGGCAAGGTGTTTGGTAAAGGGGAAGCGCTGGTGCAGCAGTCGGATGATTTGTTCTGTGAGCTCGGGTAATGTATTGTCTTGCAACTTTTGCCATAGCGAAAGTGCCAGCAGGTTGCCATCCTGCCCGGTATCAAATGGCAGTGCGCATCGCTCACAAATATCCCGCAGGCAAATATTTGCATTATGGAGGGCAGTATTAAAATAAGCTGCAAAAAAAGGTTTATCGGCTTGTTGGTTGTACTGCCGGTAATTTGGTTTTACTTCGTTGTTCATGATTAATTTATATTTAGATTAGAAATACTTAGTAGAGGGCTTATGCTTGGGTATAATATTTAAACATAGCCGCAGGAATATTTTTACATTATCGCTGGTTAAAGTGTGAATAATAAAATTACGCTTTTTTGTAATGCGATTATCATATAAAATGCAGCAAGGGGCAAATGAGGACAGCGCACTGCCACTTTAATATACAACACCGCCATTGCAATAAACAACAATGCCATTGTAAAACGCAGCACCGCCATTGTTACAAACAACATTGCCATTGTAAAGTGTAACAATGCCACTGTAACGCACAGCACCACCATCAGCACACATAACAATGCCATTGTAACGAATAACATCGCCATTGCAAAGCGCAACAATGCCATTGTAACAAACAACAATGCCACTGTAACGCACAACAATACCATTGTAAAAAATCATCAGCAGCTTTAACAAAATTTTTACGCTTAAAATTTGTGCAGTTTTTTTTGGTGCTGCATCTTTACAGTAAATAAATTTTAAAACATTTATAACACATTTCGTATGTTGAAGAAAACAAAAATGCGGGTACCCATTTCCCGCAATCCTGAAGAAGTACTGAACCTGGCAGCAAAAATTTACCAGAAGCATTTGGCAGAAGGGGCCAACAGCCCGCTGAAAGCCATGGAAGACAATGACTGGGACGTGGATGGCCCCAATGTGGCAAAGGCACTTAGCCTGCACGCAGAGGCCGAAAAGCTGAAGGGGCTGATGGAAAAGGCTTACAAGGAGCGTGACCTGTACATTGGTAATATTGATGCCACGGTAAAAGCCAGCCGTGATGTGCTTACAGGTGTGTACCGCAAAAACATGAAGCGCATGGCCGACAGGGGGCTTTAGTGTGGATGACAGCCCAAAAGTAAAAACAGCAAAAAACACAAAGGTTGCATAAGTAAGGGTGGCTCATTTTGTAATAGAGGGAGCTTTGCAAAAGGCTCCCTTTTTTTATTAGTTGCGCCAATTAACCCGGGCAATAAAAAACCGCTCCCCCTGGCGCAGGACGCTGTCCTGCTGCCTCACGTTACTACACTATCAGCAATTTATAAAGTAACAGATGGCAGAGTTGGCAGGGCCTTACAGCCCGGCTATCGCCATAGTGGCTTCATCAGAAACCATCAAAATTCACATCAGATTAAACAGAAAAAAAAACTGCATTTTCCATGTTTCCGGAAAATAAACAAACCAATACCGATCCATCTGTGTGGGTAACCCCAAGGTGTAGATGCATTTAGCATGTGGATATTTATATTTGCCTGCTTTTGTATTTATAAGTAGATTTGTTTGCGTCTATTTTTTTACTCACTTATAAAAACAACAATTATGAAACACAA
The DNA here is from genome assembly GCA_031376295.1 of Chitinophagales bacterium. GTDB lineage: Bacteria > Bacteroidota > Bacteroidia > Chitinophagales > Chitinophagaceae > Ferruginibacter. The sequence continues at coordinate 931 of JANMDL010000303.1, read as the reverse complement.
TTTCCTTTCAGTCTTATTTTTATTATTATTCAGTTTGCCCTCGCTGGCACAAGAGCGGCGCCCCGAAGGTGGTGGCAACTTTGAATTTGCCGCCCACGATGAAATGAGCGATGCGCAACGCCAGGATATCATCCGGCAATTGCAAACCTCGGAAAAAAACCTGGTTGAAAAAGGTATTTTGCCAAAGAAGGTGGCAACCCCCGGCGTCCCTGCTCCTGCTGTCTTTTCCACTTTGTTTCAATGGCCCATGCGCCTGAAAGCCGGATTAACTGACCCCGGCTATTATGGCATTTCTAATTTTGTAGATCACAACCCCGCCTTTGTTGGTTTTTTGCGTGACTATAATTGCGGTACCCGCACTTACGATGTGAGCGGTTATAACCATGCCGGTACCGATTTTTTCACCTATCCATTTCCCTGGAGTAAAATGGCCAATAACGAAGTGGAAGTAATAGCCGCTGCACCCGGTACCATCTTATTTAAAAGCAACGGCAATTTTGACCAGAACTGCTCCTTTTGCACCAGCGCCTGTACCTGGAATGCCGTTTACATCCGGCATGCCGATGGCTCGGTTGCCTGGTATGGCCACCTGAAAAACAACAGCATTACCAGCAAAGCAGTTGGTGCTTCGGTAGCCACGGGAGAATACCTTGGCGTAGTAGGCAGCAGCGGCAACTCTACCGGTCCGCACCTGCATTTTGAAGTATATACCAACAGCAGTTATACCAATTTAATTGATCCCTGGGGCGGCAGTTGCAATTCCCTTAACAGCAGCAGTTCGTGGGCGGCACAAAAACCTTATTACGATCCTGCCCCGCTTAAGTGTATGACGCACAGCCCGGCACCTGTGCAAAGCCAGTGCGCAGGCGGTGAAGCCGTTAACGCCAAAACTGCTTTCAGACCGGGAGCCAGTTTTTTTGCTGCTGCTTAT
>JANMDL010000510.1:0-7110 GCA_031376295.1 Chitinophagales bacterium | reverse complement strand
CCGGGTAAAGGTTTTTCCGGCTCCGCTTTTATTATGGGGCTGCGTTTTGATGCCCGGGTGGCCTGCGGACTGGGTTTACTGGTATTGCTTTTCTGTACTTTCAAACGGCTAAACCCTTTTGTGAATTATGCTGCAGCAAGGTTCTGGAACATTTTTTTAACTGGTTTGTTCCTGGTAATGCTGGTTTTTTACGGGACCGATTTTTACCATTACGATTACCTGCACCAGCGCCTGAATGCCAGTGTACTTACTTATGCAGGCGATGCGGCTATTTCTATGCAGATGATGTGGCAGAGCTATCCGCTGCTTAAAATAGTAGCGTTGTTTGTGGTGCTTACCCTGCTGGCAGTGTTTGTTTTTTGCAAATTGCTGCGCCATTATCAAACTGAGCAGGTAATGAACCGGCGCAGCGGTATTGGCATGTATACAATGGCAGTATTGCTCTTTGGTTTGCTGGTGTACGGAAAAATAAGCCAGTTTCCGCTGCGGTGGAGCGATGCTTTTACACTAAGCGACGATTTTAAAGCCAACCTGGCCCTCAATCCTATACAGAGTTTTTTTAGTACACTCAGTTTCCGCAACTCAAAACCTGATATTAAAAAAGTAAGGAACCATTATCCGGAAATGGCAGCTTATTTAGGGGTGCAAAAGCCAGATACCACAACATTGCATTTTAACAGGCAATATCAATTTGCCGATAGTGCTGCCCAAAAAACCAATGTGGTACTTGTTATTTGCGAAAGTTTCAGCGCATACAAAAGCAGTATGTGGGGTAACCCGCTTAATACTACGCCCTATTTTAATGAGATGTGCAGTAAGGGAACCTTCTTCAGCCGCTGCTTTACGCCAGCCTATGGTACGGCAAGGGGTGTATGGGCCACCATTACGGGTATACCAGATGTGCAGAGTCCGCAAACGGCCAGCCGCAACCCTGCAGCCGTGGATCAGCATACCATCATCAATGATTTTTCCGGGCATCAAAAATTTTACTTTTTGGGTGGCGACCCTACATGGGCCAACATACAGGGCTTGCTGGCCAACAATATTGCCGGATTGAATATTTACAGCCAGGAGAATTTCAAGGCAAAAAAGATAGATGTATGGGGAATCAGCGATAAAAATCTGCTGCTGGAGGCTAATGCCCGCCTTACTAAAGAAACGAACCCTTTTTTTGCCATCATACAAACGGCGGATAACCACCGGCCCTACACCATTCCTGCTGAGGACAGGGCGCAGTTTAAGCTATTGGAATTTCCTGAGGATAGCCTGAAAAAGTACGGTTTTGAAAACAATGAGGAAATGAATGCCTTCCGCTATACCGATTTTTGTTTTCAGCAGTTTATGGAGGCTGCTAAAAAGGAAAAGTATTTTGCCAACACGCTTTTTGTTTTTGTGGGCGATCATGGTATACGTGGCGATGCTGCTGGTATGCTGCCGCAAAGCTATACCAAACAAGGCCTCACCTGCGAACATGTGCCGTTGTTGTTTTATGCCCCCGGCCTTGTGCAACCCAAAAGAATTACTGATGTAGCCTCACAGGCAGATATACTGCCATCGATCGCCAGCCTGCTGCACATTCCTTACCGCAACAGTGCTATGGGCTATAATCTTTTTGATACAGCAAGGCTGCCAAGGGCTTTTATCATTGACCACGATGAAAAAACCACGGGCATCATCACCAATGAGTATTATTACCGCATCAATTCAAAATCGGGCAAGGAAGAACTGGTATACATGCAGCAAAATGGGGAAGTGCCAATTAACCCGCAAACAGACAGCCTGCGCAGTGGTCTGAGGCGCATTACTGAGGGGTATTATGAAACGGCAAAGTGGTTGCTGGTGAATAATAAGAAGGCATTAATTAAGAATGAAGAATGAAAAATTTAAAATTGTGTGAACCTGTAACAAAATTTACGAAGGAAGAAGTGGGAATGACGAATGTGAAGAACCCGTAACTAAAACAACCCGTAACCCAAAAATACGAAGTAAGAAGTGGGAATGACGAATGTGAAGAACCCGTAACTAAAATAACACTGAGGCTTCGCTCTGTGCCTTAGGCCCGTAACCAAAAATTACGATGTATGAAGCAGGAATGGACTACCCATCGCCTAACGCCCATCGATCATCGCCCAACGAACTTTTCAACTTTGAACTTTAAACCTTATCAACTTTTACCCAACATTGCCTTTAATACACTAACTTAGCTGCCTTTTCACATTTAAAACCAGTAGTAACCATTATGCTCAGAAGGTTGAGGGTGCCCAAAACCATTCAGTGGATAGTAAAGTTATTCTTCATCTACCTGATTATTTTTACAGCATTCAGGATAGGTACCGTGGTGTTTTTTAAACCGGAATATGTACCGTATAAGGAACTGCCAAGACCTTTCTGGCTGGGTTTTAAGTACGATTTGCGCTGGATTGCCATTGTACTGCTCCCAATAGCCTGCCTTTCTGTAATTCCACGTTTATCGCCTTTTTACTCTCAAAAAAGCAAAAAAGGCTGGACGTTTTACATCGCTATACTTACGCTACTGCTGTTTTTCTTCTTTGGAGCCGATATGGGCAATTTCGCCTATAATCAAACCCGCCTGGCTGCCAGCTCACTCAACTTTGCTGAGGATCCGGCAATTTCTTTCAGAATGATCAGGGAGAGTTATCCTATTGTGTGGATTACGGTGGGGCTGATTGCTGCTGTGCTGATGATGATGTGGATGGCTCGTAAAACACAGGTGAGCATTGAGGAAAAGAATGTGAGTATACATAAATTTTCTTACCGCAAAAGATGGCATTTTGCTGCCATTGGCCTGCTTGCCTGGTTTGTATACGGATTTTTTACCCTGCAGCCACTGCGCTGGAAAGATGCTTTCAGGCTGAACGACCTGTTTAAAACTTCGCTGGCACTTAATCCCATGCAAAGCTTTTTTTCCACGCTCAAAATGCGTACCCCTGTATTTGATTTCAGCAAAACAAAAGAAAATTACCCTGTTATTGCCGACTTTTTGCAATTAGATAAGCAGCAGATAGCTCCATATAATTACAAGCGTACTTTTTTTCCGGGCAGTAAATCAATAGAAAGTCAGCCTAATGTGGTACTGGTTATTTGCGAAAGTTTCAGCATGTACAAAAGCAGTATGAGTGGTAATAAGCTGGATGCCACGCCATATTTTAGCCAACTTTGCAAAGACGGCCTGTTTTTTAATAAATGCTTTTCGGCCACATTCGGCACTGCAAGGGGCGTGTTTGCTACGCTTACCGGCATACCGGATGTGCAGTTGTACAAATTCAGTACCCGAAACGAGCAGTCAATCAACCAGTACACCATCATCAATAATTTTGAAGATTATAAAAAGTACTATTTCCTGGGCGGCAGCACCGACTTTAATAATTTTAAGGGTCTGCTGCACAATATCAATGACCTCAACATGTTTGAGGAAGGTAAGTATGCGTCAAAAGAATTAAATGTATGGGGCATCAGCGATAAAAATTTGTTTTTGGAAGCAAATGCCGAATTATCAAAAGAACGAAAACCATTTTTTGCCATTATACAAACATCGGATAACCACAGGCCTTTTACCATACCAAAAGAAGACAATGATTTTGTACAGCGTGTTATCCCCGACGAAGAACTGAAAGCCAATGGTTTTGAATCACTGAAAGAGTTTAACGCCTTTGCTTACAGCGATTACTGTTTTAAGCAATACATGGAAGCCGCAAAAAAATCTCCTTATTTTGACAATACCATTTTTGTGTTTGTAGGCGACCATGGTGTAAGTGGCAATGCTGGCAGCCTTTATCCTGGTGCATGGACGCAGCACCGGCTTACTGATGAACATATACCCCTGCTGTTTTATGCCCCGGCTATGATCAATGCTGAAAAAAGAGAAGAAGCTGTATCACAGATTGATATTTTGCCCACCATTGCAGGGATGATTCATCAGCCCTATACCAATAAAACCCTGGGCCGTGACCTGCTCACACAAACGGGTAAGGAAAATGCGGCTTTCATCATCCACCACGATGAGGGCAAGATTGGTGTAGTAACCGACAATTATTATTATGCCAAACACCTGTGGTTTACCAAGGAAACACTGGAGCCGGTAAAGCAGGGCCTGCCCATACTTACGCCACAACAGACCGATTCTGTAAAACGGCATCTTTCGCAACTCACTTCTGCCATTTATGAAACAGCTAAGTGGATGCTGGTGAATAACAAACAATGATGTGCTGATGTGATGATTTAATGATGTGCTGATGGTGTGGTTGGTGGGGTTTGATGAATAGGGTATTTGGTATTAAGGTATTGGGTATTTAGAACTTTTTCAGGTTAGCAGCTATACACATATATGGATTGGAGATAAGTGTTGAAATTTTTTAACTGTTTTTAGTGTTTAGTAGCAAAATCGGCAGTTCAATTGTGGTTATTATTGTTTAAGAGACAGGATGATAGAGACTCGGAAAAGACATCAAAGGGCCGCTAAGCCCCCTGATTTGTTAAAGTAAAAACCTGCGTTTAATTACAGTCAAAATAAATACAACGGCGATTAGCAGAACACATTAAGATTGCATCGTTGGTGGATGCACAAGGTCCACTGTTGCAACAATCTGAATTTGCAATGCACTTGCCATTCGCACCAGCACAAAAAAAGTCTGAGCCAGAAACAGTACCGCCTTTTACCTTTTTCAGTTCACTGCGGGATAAATTTTTGCCGAAATTTTGATGTTTTGTATTCATAATAATTCGGCAGTTTTATAGAATTAAAAACTACCAAAAACTTTAATAAATTAAAGATGTAAGATTCACTTAATAGTTGCATCAATAATAATGCCTGAATCAACTTATGGGTAAAAAAAATGTGTAATGGCAGCTCATGCATTGCAATTAGTACAACCTGTATTTCCATGCTCCGATCCTTCTTCAAAAAAACCATTGATTTTTAAACGTCAAATTGAAGACAGCTTCGTATTTCCCATAAAACAACAAACCTGAAACTCATCAGCACATCATCAAATCAGCTAATCAGCATATCATCCCATCTTCTTCGCAATCATCACCATCCGTGGCGACTTGCGTACATCATAATGCCCAAACTCATAATCGCCAAACACTTCCTGCAACTGCAGCCCCTGGTAGGCAAACATTTCAGTAAAATCACCCAGTGAAAACTTAGCTACTTTTTCGGTGTATTCAAGCGGTTCATCCAAAGCCTCGTCTTCCACCACTATTTTTTTGTAAAAATGGGTTTCGTCAAACCATTTGGTAATGAAGTAATTAACGCCATCAATTTCTTTTTCAAACTGGTGTACAAGATGGTCCTCGGCATAATGCACATTCAGGTAATCCATTACGAATGTGCCGCAGGGTTTTATACTCTGGGCTATGGTGCGGATGGCATTGTCGTGTTCCCTGCGTGTGCGGAAATAACCAAAACTGGTGAAAAAGTTAAAAGCATAATCATAGTAGTTGATCCAAAAGGGCAACCGCATGTCGTGCTGGTAAAAGTGCAGGTAATCATGCTCATTTTCTTTGGCTTCAGCAATGCTGTCTTCGCTCAGGTCGATACCCGTAACATCAAATCCCTTTTGTGCCAGGTGTATGGAGTGGCGGCCCTTACCACAGGCCACATCCAGCATAGATGAATTTGGTGCCGGCTGCAGCATGGTAATCAGTTTATCAATAAATGCCGCAGCCTCTTTTTCATCCCGCTTAAAATATAGCTGATGGTAGTAAGGCGTATTGAACCAGTTTTTAAACCATGGCTGTTGCATGTTGCAAATATAATGGGGAAACATCAATTGCCCGCCATTGCGGTAAATGATGCAGAAATAATGACAAATTGGTTACTTTTCACAAGGCAGAACCCCCAAAAGTGTATTATACTTACCATGTATAGCCGCATAGCTTACAACTCCTTGGCAGTATTTCTGTATATTTGCACCTATCAAAACTTGCAGTGAATGACATTGATTAAGAGTATTTCGGGCATACGTGGTACAATTGGGGGAGCCACAAACGATAACCTGACACCACTGGATGTAGTAAAGTTTGCAGCAGCTTACGGTACATGGTTGATGCAGCAAAGCGACAATAAAAAAGTAGTAATTGGCCGTGACGGAAGATTGAGTGGTGAAATGGTAAAAAACCTGGTTGTAAATACCCTTATTGGCCTTGGCCTTGATGTGGTGGATCTTGATTACAGTACTACCCCAACAGTTGAAATGGCTGTGGTATTTGAAAATGCCGCGGGCGGTATCATTTTAACGGCCAGTCACAATCCCAAAGAGTGGAACGCATTAAAACTACTCAATAATAAGGGCGAATTCATCAGTGGAAGTGAGGGTGAAAAAATACTGGAGATTGCAGATGCGGAAGATGTTGTATTTGCAGCAGTGGATAAACTGGGTACTTATACAAAAGACACCGTATCACTTAAGAAACATATTGAAGCTGTTGTAAATTACCCGCTGGTAGATGTGGCGGCGATAAAAAAAGCAAAGTTTAAAGTGGTGGTGGATGTGGTAAACAGTACAGGTGCCGTGGCAGTGCCGGCTCTACTGAAAGCACTGGGTGTAAAGGATATAATTGTGCTGAACGGAGAGCAGTACGGCAATTTTGCCCATAACCCCGAGCCATTGCCCGAACATTTATCGCAATTGAGTAACGAGGTAGTGAAGGAAAATGCACACCTTGGCATAGCGGTAGATCCAGATGTGGACAGGCTTTGCTTTGTGTGTGAGGATGGTACTATGTTTGGCGAAGAATATACACTGGTAGCTGTGGCTGATTATATACTGGGCAAGCGCAAGGGCAATACCGTAAGTAATATGAGCAGCACCCGTGCGCTGAAAGATATTACTGTAAAACATGGCGGCGTATATGCAGCCAGTGCAGTAGGAGAGGTAAATGTGGTAAATAAAATGAAGGCGGTGAATGCGGTGATTGGAGGAGAAGGCAATGGTGGAATTATTGTACCCGACCTGCATTATGGCCGTGATGCGCTGATTGGGATTGCATTGTTTCTGAGCCAGCTTGCAGAAAGTAAAAAAAGCATCAGGCAGTTGCGCAATACTTATCCCGACTATTTTATGAGCAAAAACAAAATCAGTTTTG
>JANMDL010000221.1:0-1730 GCA_031376295.1 Chitinophagales bacterium | reverse complement strand
CGGGGAAGATATAATAAGGAAAGAATATGTTGCCCCCGGGAATGAACTTGAGGCCCAATTGGTTGCTGTTTGGCAGGAAGTATTGGGTATTGATAAAATAGGGATAACAGATAATTTTTTTGAATTGGGAGGGCATAGTTTAATGGTTGCCCAGGTAATCAACCGTATTTACAGGCAATTAGGGAAAGCTGCAACTTTCAAATCATTTTTTGCCAACCCAACCATAGAAAAATTAAGCAGGCAGTTAGGGGAAGTGAAATATACAGCCATACCGGGGGCCCCGGAATTATCGTCATACCCATTAACGGCTGCACAAAACCGTTTGTGGCTGTTGAGTCAGTTTGAAGGAGGTTCTTTAGCCTACAACATACAGGCTGCAGTTAAGCTGAAGGGAGCGATAGATGTGGCAAGGTTTGAAGAGTCGTTTCAGATGTTAATTGGCCGTCATGAAATTTTGCGTACATACTTTAAGGTTAATAAGGAGGAGGAAGTACGTCAGTATATAGTGCCTGCGGATCAGATAAAGTTTACAATAGAACAGAAAGATTATAGTTCAGCAGAGAACCGGGAGCAATCAGCAGCAGGTTATTTGCGGCAAATACACAGCGAGCCTTTTGATTTGAAAGCACCTCCCCTGGTAAGGGCTTCAATGCTTAAATTGAAAGAAGAAGAGCATGTATTTTGCCTGTCGCTTCATCATATCATTAGTGATGGATGGTCGATAGAGTTACTGATATCTGAAGTGGTAAAAACGTATAACAGGTTAACCCGTGGTGTTGTGATTGATCTGTCATCCCCCGTCATTCAGTATAAAGACTATGCCGTATGGCTTAATGGGTGGTTGAATGAGGAAAAACAGCAGTTATCGGCAAAATACTGGCAGGAGCAATTTTCCGGAGAATTACCTGTATTGGAATTGCCATGTTTTAAAGCACGCCCTCTGGCTCAAACATATAACGGGGATACGATAACACATCAGTTTTCAAAAGATTTTTCAGAGCGGCTTAAAAATTTCTCAAAACAGCAGGAGGTAACTTTATTCATGACATTGATGGCTGGAATAAAATCTTTATTGCACTGCTATAGTGGTCAGGAGGATATAATTGTTGGTACCCCAATAGCGGGCAGAGCGCATCCGGATTTAGAGTATCAACAGGGGTTATACCTGAATACACTGGCCATCAGAACACATTTTGGGGAGAAGAATAGTTTTTTAGAGATATTACACAACGAAAAGGAAGCTTTACTGGAAGGGTATCAGCACCAGCATTATCCCTTTGACGATTTGGTGGATAAGTTGAATATAAAGAGAAACATAAGCCGTTCGGCCTTGTTTGATGTGATGGTTGTTTTGCAAAGTCAGGCACAGTTAAAGAACCTGAATAAAGAAGAGTTGATTGGTCTTGAAGTGAGTAACTATGAGTTTAAGAACAACAGTTCGAAGTTTGATATCACTTATACATTTGTAGAAACGGAAGGCTTATCACTTTCAATCAATTACAATACGGATATCTACGATTTAGTGCTGATAGAAAGAATGTTTTCTCATTTTGAGCATTTGATTGCGGAGGTGATAAATAAGCCATCACAGAATATCTGGTGACTTTCCCCTGCTGTTAAGTAACATATTTCCCCGATATTCTGTGATGGCTTATTTATCACCTCCGCAATCAAATGCTCAAAATGAGAAAACATTCTTTCTATCAGCACTAAATCGTAGATATCCGTAT
>JANMDL010000220.1:0-2510 GCA_031376295.1 Chitinophagales bacterium | reverse complement strand
AGAACAGAACAAAAAAGAACATTTTGTTTTATATGCAACAGAACAGATCAGCACAGAACAGTTTGTTTTATATGCAATAGAACAGAACAGAACAGTTTTTGTTAGATGGATCTTTAATGAACAGAACAGAACAGTTAGCGCAACTGGCTGCAACGCCGGTATATGATATCGTAATTATTGGTGGCGGTGCCACGGGCCTTGGTTGTGCGGTAGATGCTGCCAGCCGGGGTTATAAAACCCTGCTATTAGAAAAATATGATTTTGCCAAAGGCACCAGCAGCCGGGCAACTAAATTAGTACATGGTGGTGTACGCTACCTTGCGCAGGGTAATATCCGCCTGGTAAGAGAAGCATTGTATGAGCGTGGAAGATTGTTACAGAATGCGCCGCATGTTTGCCATACATTGTCTTTTGTGGTACCATCTTATAAATGGTGGCAAAAATGGTATTATGGATTTGGTTTGTGGGTATACGAGTTCTTATCAGCCAAACTGAGCCTGGGCAAAACAAAACTACTTTCTAAAACAAAGGCACTGGATATGTTGCCTGGTCTTTCCCGGAATAATTTTAATGGTGGTGTATTGTATTTTGACGGACAGTTTGACGACAGCCGCCTCGCCATTAACCTGGCTCAAACGGCCGTGGAGCAGGGGGCAACAGTAATCAACTATTGCGGCGTAAAAAACTTTGTAAAAAAAGATGGTAAAATAATTGGCGTTACTGCAACGGATGAAATAGCCGGCAACAGTTTTGATATTTATGCAAAAGTGGTTATTAATGCCACGGGGGTGTTTGCTGACAGTATTTTGCAATTAGCCGAAAACCAAACAGCCCATACCATTGCGCCATCGCAAGGCATTCACTTAGTGGTGGATAAACATTTTTTTGAAGGGGATGCCGGCATGATGATACCCAAAACAGATGATGGCAGGGTGCTGTTTGCAATACCCTGGCACAGTAAATTATTGCTGGGTACAACCGATACTCCAGTGAAAAATACCACTACCGAACCCATTGCCGCAAAAGAAGAGATTGATTTTGTAATCAGAAACTTCAACCGCTACACAGCCAAAGACATTGCCTATGCAGACGTACGCAGTGTGTTTGCAGGCTTGCGGCCATTAGCCAATGCAGGCGGGCAAAAAAAGACGGCTGTAATGCCCCGTGACCATCAGATAAAAATATTGCCTTCGGGGCTGGTACATGTAACCGGCGGCAAATGGACCACCTACCGGCGCATGGCTGAAGATGCTGTAACCAAAGCGGCACAACGTTGCGGATTAGCGGCAAAAGCCTGCAAAACAAAGACCCTGCAAATCCATGGCTGGAAGAACAACGTAGTTAATGATGATTTGCCTGTATATGGTGCAGATGCTGCTTTAATAAAAAAAATGATAGCAGAAGACGGGGGACTTGGAGAAAAAATTCATCCAAAGTATCCGTACACAAAAGCAGAAGTAAAATGGGTGGTGCAAAATGAAATGGCCATTACGGTAGAAGATGTACTGGCAAGAAGGATAAGATTATTGTTTTTAGATGCCAAAGCAGCAATGGAAGCAGCGCCCGGCGTGGCAGCACTGATGGCGGCAGAACTACATAATAACAAAGAGTGGGAAGTAAAACAGGGGACTGATTTTGTGCAGTTGGCAAAGGGGTATTTAATTGCAGAATAGTTTTAGGCCTCACCTCTGTCCTCTCCCGTGGGAGAGGATGACCCGAAGATTGAAGCGAAGGGATGCATCAATCTTATTTACAATATTAACTAATTGACTGCATGTTTGCCAAATAAAAAAATACGCTTACATTTAACAACAGAACCAACTACTAAAACGATTACTTATGTCTCCATTTGTAGCAGAACTGATTGGTACGATGTTTTTAATTATTTTGGGTGATGGTGTGGTGGCCAATGTGCTGCTGGCCAAAACAAAGGGCAATAATAGTGGTCTTATTGTAATTACATTGGGCTGGGCAATTGCTGTTTTTGTTGGCGTGTATATTGCAGCACCGGTAAGTGGCGCACACCTTAACCCTGCTGTAACAATTGCCCTTGCCGCTCTGGACAAATTCAGTTGGGCGGAGGTGCCGCTGTATATTGTGGCACAGTTTGCCGGGGCCATGCTGGGTGCCGGCGTGGTATGGCTCACCTACAAACAGCATTTTGATGAAACCACCGACCCTTCCCTGCAATTGGCCGCATTCTGTAATTCACCTGCCATCAGCAATACTTTTTACAACCTGCTTACAGAAGCAATTGGCACTTTTGTATTGATAATGGGTGTGCTGTTCATAGCTATGCCCGATATAAAACTCAACTCCATTAATGCGCTGCCTGTTGGCCTATTGGTATTTGCCATTGGTGTTGGGCTTGGCGGGCCCACAGGCTATGCCATTAACCCTGCCCGTGACCTGGGGCCACGCATCATGCATGCCATACTTCCCATTAAAGGTAAGGGCAGCAGCGGCTGGAGCTATAGCTGGATACCGGTAGCGGGACCTGTGGCCGGGGC
>JANMDL010000114.1:0-1953 GCA_031376295.1 Chitinophagales bacterium | reverse complement strand
GGTGACCTTTGCGGGGTCAACAATTCCGGCGGCGACCATATCCACGATTTCACCAGTAACGGCGTTGAGGCCAAAACCAGCAGGAGCGGAACGAACCTTTTCGGCGATAACGCTACCTTCGAGACCAGCATTCTTCGCGATGTGGCGAAGCGGCTCTTCGATAGCGCGCTTGACGATCATCACTCCGGTCGCTTCGTCGGCGGTCATTCCTTCGGTGGAAAGAATATCGCTGGCTCTGAGAAGAGTAACTCCGCCACCTGGGACGATGCCTTCTTCAACCGCGGCACGGGTCGCGCTAAGGGCGTCCTCGTATCGGTGCTTCTTCTCCTTAAGCTCGGTTTCGGTCGATGCGCCAACTTTGATGACGGCAACGCCGCCACTCAGTTTTGCAAGTCGCTCTTGAAGCTTTTCGCGATCGTAGTTGCTGTCGGTGTTCTCGATCTGTCGTTTGATCTGCTCGATTCGACCCATGACCGCATCCTTGGAGCCTGCTCCTTCGATAATCGTGGTTTCGTCTTTGCTAATCACAACCTTCGTCGCGGTTCCGAGCATTTCGATGGTGACACCGTCAAGCTTGGTTCCAAGATCTTCGCTGATGAACTGACCAGCGGTCAGAACGGCGATATCTTCGAGCATTGCCTTTCGTCGGTCGCCAAAGCCAGGGGCCTTGACCGCCGCGATCTGGAGTACGCCACGAATCTTGTTAAGAACGATAGTTGCCAATGCGTCGCCTTCGATATCTTCGGCGATAAGCAAAATTGGTCGTCGAGCGGTTGCTGCCTTCTCAAGGAACGGCAAGAAGTCGGCGGCGGTGCTGATTTTCTTCTCGTGGATGAGGATCAAAGGATTCTCAAGAACCGCTTCCATTCTCTCGGGGTCCGTTACGAAATACGGGCTGATGTAGCCTCGATCGAACTGCATTCCTTCCACTACTTCGAGAAGGGTCTCTCGACCTTTGCTCTCTTCAACGGTGATGACTCCGTCTTTGCCAACTTTATCCATCGCTTCGGCGACGTGCTTACCAACTTCAGGATCGTTCCCTGCGATGGTAGCGACAAATTCTACTTGCTCTTTATCTTTGATCGGTTTGGCAGTAGCTTTGATGTGAGCAATTACTTGCTCAACGGCCTTGTCAATTCCGCGCTTAACCGCGATAGGGTTTCCACCGGCGGAAACGTACCGAAGCCCTTCGTTTACTATTGCTTGGGCAAGAACGGTTGCGGTTGTGGTTCCGTCACCGGCAACATCGTTGGTCTTGCTGGCAACTTCTTTACAAAGCTGGGCACCCATGTTCTCGTAAGGATCTTCTAGTTCGATATCCTTAGCGACAGTGACGCCGTCCTTGGTAATCGTTGGGCTACCCCATTTCTTGTCGAGGACGACGTTGCGTCCTTTTGGTCCAAGAGTTACTTTGACCGCATCTGCGACCTTGTTAACTCCACGCTCAAGAGCGCGTCGTGCTTGTTCATCGAAAATTAGATTTTTTGCTGCCATGTTTTTCTCTTTTGTTTTTAGTTGTTAAAATCGTTTTTTGGGGCCGCCGAAACCGCCACCTGGTCTTCCACCACCGCCACCGGAACCGCCACGGAAACCTCCGCCGCCTGAGCCACCGCGAAATCCGCCTCCGCCGCCGGAGCCGCCACGAAAGCCACCACCTCCGCCACCTCCTCGGAATCCTCCACCACCACCGCCACCGAAGTCACGACGTGGCGGACGGTCGTCCCCACCTCGATCATCACGTGGTCGGTCATCACGGGGTCGGTCGTCGCGTGGACGGTCGTCGCGATTTCGGTCGAAACCTCCGCCACCGCGGTTGTCTCGATCTCCACCAAAGTCTCTTCTGGGCGGACGATCGTCACCAAAATCTCTTCTTGGCGGACGATCATCGCTACCGAAGTCTCGGCGTGGAGGTCGGTCACCAAAATCTCGACGTGGGGGACGATCATCGCCCTC
>JANMDL010000090.1:0-8321 GCA_031376295.1 Chitinophagales bacterium | reverse complement strand
CCAGTGCGGTATTAAGGTACTTTCAAAACATAAAGCAGCAAGGGCAACAAAATGTATATGAAGCCAAATTAGTCCTCACAGGCAGCGGCGAATCAGGCAAAACATCGCTAAGCTGGCGGCTGAATGATAAGCAAAGAACCCTGCCAGAAAAAGATGAACGGACGAAGGAAGTAGAAGTAAGCGATTACAATTTTGTTACATCCGGCGGTAATAATTTCACCGCCCATATTTGGGATTTTGGTGGCCAGCAAATTATACACAATTTTCACCGCCTGTTTATGAACGACAGCGCCCTGTATGTGCTGCTTACTGAAACCAGCCGGGAAAATGATGATTTTGATTACTGGCTGCAAACCATCCGGCTCTTTGGCGGCGAAAGCCCCATTTTATTTGTGCAGAACAAGCGCAACGACGTACCCAGGCGGCTGAACATTACACCCTACAAGCCGCATTTTAATATTAAAGATGATTTGTACGAGGTAAACCTATTGAGCAATGAGGGTCTGCCCGATTTAGAAGCTGCTATTCAAAAGCATATACAGCAACTGCCAATAGTACAGCGCACCATACCTGCCTATTGGTTAAAATTAAGGGAGGCATTGGCAAAACAAACTGCTGCCCATATCAGTTATGCGGAGTTTGTAACCATCTGCGAAAGCTGCAGTATTAAAGAACGCATTGATATTGAAGATGCCGGAGATTTTTTGCACAAACTGGGTGTTTTACTCTGGTACAAGGATAACCTTGCCCTGCACAATAAAATTATTTTAGAGCGACAATGGGCCACCCGTGCGCTGTTTCAACTGGTGTTTGATGAAAAAATAAATCAGCAAAAGGGTTATTTTTCCCTGGTAGATGCAAAAGCAATATGGGATAAGGAAGCAGAATATTGCCATCACGCTGCACAATTAATAGCGCTGATGCAGGAGTTTAAATTGGCCTATTACCAGCGGGGCAAAACGGAGGCCTTTATTATGCCGGCTCTGCTGCCAGCTATACAGCCAGTAAAAGATTTTGAGCAGGGAAGCAATCTGCGGGTGATGTATCAATATAAGCACCTGCCCCGTGGCATTGTAAACCAGCTTACCGCCGAGCTGTGCAATAAAATTGAAAGGGATGAATATACCTGGAGCGAGGGCGTATGGCTGAAAGAAGGCAATACCGAAGCAAGGGTGGCGGAAAACCGGGTGGCCAAAACCATTACTATAGAAATAGCAGGCGTACAGCATAGGGAAATATTTGGTGCGATTAAAGCCACTTTGGACAATATTCACACAGAATACAAAGGCATACAATACGAACTGAAAATACCCTGCATTTGCCCAGACTGTAAGGATAACGGAAACGGGCATTATTTCAACTACCTAACCATTATTTCACGGCTGGTTACAGGAAAAAAAACCACTATCGAATGTGAAGCCAGCGGAGAGGATGTTTCGCTGGTGGCATTGCTTGATAATTTACTGCCGCCTAAAGAAAGAAACAGGTTTGATGACCTGGAGGAAAATATGGACAGGCATTTTTCGCAGGTACACCGTGCCAACGCAAAAACACATGATGGATTGGATATGTTAAAAGATGAATTAAGCCTGCAAAATGAGTTGATTATAAACCTGCTGCAATTAAGCCACGAGGGAAAAAAAGATTTATCATTACTGCTTGATAAAATTGACAGCACCTACAATGAGGAAAAAGCCACTGAACTATTGACTCAAATAGAAACCACCATTACTGAAAACCTGGCGCAATTGCCGGAAGTAATAACAACCGAATGGAAACGGTTGAACAGCAAAGCCGCAGACGAAGTAGAAATTAAAGGAAAGTTAAAATGGAAAATCCCCATTATTCCACTTGTGCTGGATTATGAGACAGAGTTTTCTGCGGACTTGAAAAAAGTTGCGAAAAAGCTGCGGGGGTATGTGTTTTAACCAGCGTCAGCACGTGTCCTTCCGCAGGTTGGACCGTCAGACGCAAGCAGCAGAAAAGCCACCCTTTCAGCACTTCCGGTCAGACGGGCCAAGCCTGCAGCAAGGCCACGTACTGACCGGTACTGCAAACAAGAACTGAATGGCCGGTAATATGCAGGTATTTACTCCACCTCAACCACAGTCAATCATTGTAGTGCCTTCAAACTTTTGCCTGAAAAGTTCGCCCATGGTTTTTATCACATTCCCGTCATCAGAAAAAACATTCAGAATCAGCGATGTGCGATTGTTTGGCGCAGGTACACAAATGACAGTTACCATTACTCTTTTTTCGGAGTTGTAGCCTGCTACCGAAACATTGTTGTTGTTGGCAGGGTCAAAAATTACCAGGCCCTGATCTTTCAGAATCCTTTCGGCCGAAGAGAGATATGTTTTTTGAAAATTACAGGGTTTATTAAAGGCCCAGCAGGACACATAAGCCGAAAAAGCTGCAGGAGGAGGTGTTGCAGCAACCGCTGGCGCAGCTTTTACAGCAACGGTTCTTTTTACAATTGCCGGATTTTTTAATTGTGCAGCAGCAAAAAGTACCAGTAGCAGGGCTGATATTAACGTTATCTTTTTCATGATGTATTTTTCTATTACATCATTAAGGCAGCTTTTTTGTTACACCTGCTGTGTGGTTTTCGGATACTACTTTTTGGTGAGTACGGCAATTTATTTCGCATCAGTGTCTTACTGTGAATAAGCAGACCATATTACCTGTTTAGCCATTCATCAATTTCTTTGTTTGCCTGTTCATCGGTAAGGTATTGGCCCTGCTGTACCTGCTGTTGTGCGTTGGTAATGGCAGTGAATGACGAGGTAGTGTATGTGAATAGCTGAGAAAATATATCACCCCTTCGGGGTTTAATACGTGTTATATAACGCTGTCTATAAAAATACCACCCTTTCAGGGTTAATATTTTTTAGCGAAATGCCAATCCCGAAGGGATGATATTATTGTAGTAAAATACACATAGCTGACAGCAAAACCCCGAAGGGGTGACACATCAAATATTATGCTGGGCTAAAAGAGTTTGACCCCGCTTTTTCTTTTTTACGAGGGAAGTTTTTTGTTTCAGCTTGTTTTGCTTGATCCATGCACTGATGCGGGCAAAATCCTGCTCGGAGGGCTGGCGACCTGTGGTATAAAAGTCAATATTTTTCGCCTCTTTTATCATATGGCTAATTTACATTACTGCTATTTTCAGCCTGCGGCAGCTTTGAGTCGACCACTTTTTAAAAGTGGTCGACTCTGCAAACTAATAAGCCAGATTCGGCGCCAACCAGCGCTCAATTTCTGCCAGCGGCATATTCTTACGCTGGGCGTATGCTTCCACCTGGTCCTTATCTATTTTACCCAGGCCAAAATATTTTGAATGCTCATGCGAAAAATACAAACCACTTACTGCCGATGCAGGATACATGGCAAAGCTTTCGGTAAGCTGTATGCCCAGTTTGGTTTCAGCATCCAGCAAATCAAACAAGGTTCTTTTCTCCGTATGATCGGGGCAGGCAGGGTAACCCGGTGCCGGGCGGATGCCCACATAATCTTCCCGTATGAGGGAGTCGTTGTCTAAGTTTTCGTCTTTGGCATAGCCCCACAGCTCCCTGCGCACTTTGGCGTGCAGGCATTCGGCAAATGCTTCAGCCAGCCTGTCGGCAATGGCTTTAATCATAATGCTTTTGTAATCATCATGATCTTTTTCATATTCCGCAGCAATTTCAGCAGCACCAAAAATAGCTACTGCAAAGCCGCCGATATAATCTTTTACCGCAGCAGCATCAGGCGCAATAAAATCAGCCAAAGCAATATTGGGCAGGTTGGAGCCTTTCAGGCCCTGCTGCCGCAATGTATGAAACACTGTTTTTTCTGTTGTCCTGGTATCATCAGTAAACACGGTAATGTCTTCTGTGCCTTTGCGTACAGCAGGATAAAATCCGGCTACACCCTTTGCTGTCAGTTTTTTGCCATCCAGCACTTCCTGCAGCATTTTTTTTGCATCTTTAAACAGGCTGGTAGCAGCCTCACCCACCACTTCATCGCTCAGTATTTTTGGATACTTACCGGTGAGCTCCCATGTTTGAAAGAAGGGCGTCCAGTCAATATAAGCGGCAATTTCATCCAGCGGGTAGTTTTCAAAATATTTATTACCAATAAAAGATGGCACAGTTGTTTGCGTAACTGCCCAGTCAATTTTAGTAGCATTTTCTGTAGCCTTTGCAAAAGGGATATAATTTTTATCCTTCTGGCGGCTGGCATGGTCATCCCGCAGTTTATCATATTCTTCCTTTACAGCAACAGTGGCAGCGTCTCTTGTTTCATCATTAATCAAACTACCTGCTACAGGTACACTCCTGGAGGCATCCAGCACATGCACCACGGCCCCACTGTAATGAGGCGCAATTTTAACCGCAGTGTGTATACGGGATGTGGTGGCGCCGCCAATCAGCAGGGGCAGCTTCATGCCCCTGCGCTCCATTTCCTTGGCTACAAATACCATTTCATCCAGCGATGGGGTAATCAGCCCGCTGAGGCCAATTACATCCACCTTGTGTTCAATGGCAGCATCTAATATTTTATTAGCGGGTACCATTACGCCCAGGTCAATTATCTGGTAATTGTTGCAGGCAAGTACCACACCCACAATATTTTTACCAATATCATGCACATCGCCTTTTACAGTAGCCATCAATATTTTGCCCACACTCGTATCCTGCTGTATAATACCACGGGCCACCATTTCTTCTTTTTCCTTTTCAATATGGGGCAGCAGAAAAGCCACGGCCTTCTTCATTACCCTGGCGCTTTTTACTACTTGTGGCAAAAACATTTTTCCCACACCAAACAGGTCGCCCACCACGTTCATGCCATCCATCAGCGGGCCATCAATTACCTGTATGGGCCGCTCAAACAAATGCCTGGCTTCTTCCACATCTTCTTCCACAAAATCGGCTATGCCCTTCACCAGCGAATGGGTGATTCTTTCTTTTACCGGAGCCTTGCGCCACTCCAGTTCTTCTTTTTCTTTTTTCTCCTTGCCCTGGCTTTTAAAGTTCATGGCATAATCCACCAGTCGCTCTGTGGCATCTTCTCTTTTGTTGAACAGCAGGTCTTCTATATAATCCAGCAACTCCTTGGGTATTTCGTCGTACACAGGTATTACCCCGGCGTTTACAATACCCATATCCAGCCCGTACCCAATGGCATGGTACAAAAACACAGAGTGAATGGCTTCCCGTACATAATTATTACCACGGAAGGAGAAGGAGATATTGCTTACACCACCGCTTACTTTTGCATAAGGCAGGTTTTCTTTTATCCATTTGGTGGCATTAAAAAAGTCAACCGCATAATTGTTGTGCTCTTCCATACCCGTAGCAACCGTAAGTATATTGGGATCGAAAATAATATCTTCCGGTGGAAAACCTACTTCGTTCACCAGCATATCATAACTGCGTTTGCAGATTTCAATCCTTCTTTCAAAACTATCGGCCTGGCCGGTTTCATCAAAAGCCATCACCACCACGGCAGCGCCATACGACCTTGCTTTGTGTGCCGATTCTTTAAACTGTGCCTCACCTTCTTTTAATGAAATAGAGTTTACAATACACTTGCCCTGTGCACATTTCAATCCTGCTTCTATCACACTCCACTTGGACGAATCCAGCATCAGCGGCACTTTTGAAATATCAGGCTCAGCAGCTATCAGGTTTACAAAACGGGTCATCGCCAGTTCGGAATCAATCATGCCCTCATCCATGTTGATGTCAATTACCTGTGCGCCATTCTCCACCTGCTCACGGGCAATCACCAATGCTTCGTCAAATCTTTCCTCCCGTACCAGTTTGGCAAATTTGGTGGAGCCGGTAATATTGGTTCTTTCACCAATGTTTACAAAGTTGGTATCCTCAGTAATTTTTAAAGGCTCCAGTCCGCAGAGTTTTGTGGTATGATCTGCTGCAGGTTTTTTACGTGGCGAATAGCGCTTGGCTACTTCTGCAATTTTTTTAATGTGCTGTGTAGTGGTGCCGCAGCAACCACCGATGATGTTCACCAGCCCCTGCTTCAAAAATTCTTCTATGATAGCCGCCATTTCATCGGGCGTTTGGTCGTATTCGCCAAACTCATTGGGCAGGCCCGCATTTGGGTGAGCACTTACACCATGACCACACTCTTTAGACAATGCCTGTATATGCGGCAGCATCTGCTGTGCACCCAGCGCACAGTTGAGCCCCATGGTAAGTAATGGAATATGCGACAGTGAATTTACAAAAGCCTCTACCATCTGGCCCGAAAGCGTTCTGCCGCTGCTGTCGGTAATGGTGCCGGATACAATCACCGGCAGCTTTTTATTATTCTTTTCAAAATAAGCCTGCACGGCTTTAATGGCAGCCTTTGCATTGAGCGTATCAAAAATGGTTTCAATTAAAAGTATGTCCACACCGCCATCAACCAGGCCGGTTATCTGCTCGTAATACGCTTCGTACAACTGGTCGAAAGTGATGGCCCTGTAGCCGGGATCATTTACATCAGGCGAAATAGAAACGGTTTTATTAGTTGGGCCGATGGAGCCTGCCAGGTACCGGTGCTTTTCACCGGTGGCATTGCAAAAATCGGCAATGGCCTGCTTGCCAATTTTTGCTGCGGTAATGTTCAGTTCATACACCAGGTCTTCCATGTGATAATCGGCCATGGAAACACTGGTGCTGTTGAAGGTGTTGGAAACGATGATATTGGCTCCGCTCTCCAATGCATCTTTGTATATTTCCTGCAGCACATACGGCCGGGTAAGCGACAGCAAATCGTTATTGCCCTTTAAATCGCTGGCATAATCCTTAAATCTTTCTCCACGGTATTCTGCCTCACCTAATTTATACTTTTGTATGCTGGTGCCCATGGGGCCAAAAAGGGTCAGTATCTTCTCTTCTAAAACCTGTTCAATTTCAAACATTCCTATTTTTTTGCAAAGTTAAAATTAATTAAGCACTATCACCGGCGCTGCGCATCCGCATACGGCTGTTGTTAAAACTCAGCACTGCCTGGGTATCTTGGAAAAGCAATCACATCACGTATATTCGTCATGCCGGTAACAAACAGTACCAATCTTTCAAAACCAAGGCCAAAGCCTGCATGCTGGCAGGTTCCAAACCTTCTTGTATCTAAATACCACGACAATTCCTCTGTGGAAATATTCAGCTCCTTCATTCTTTCTTCCAGCTTCTCCAATCTTTCTTCCCGCTGGCTGCCACCTACAATTTCGCCAATGCCCGGTGCCAGTATATCCATAGCTGCCACAGTTTTTCCATCATCGTTCTGACGCATGTAAAACGATTTGATGGCTTTGGGGTAGTTGCTGATGATGACCGGTTTTTTAAAATGCTTCTCTACCAAATAGCGCTCATGCTCACTCTGAAAATCCATTCCCCATTCGGTAATTAAGTACTGAAATTTTTTCTTCTGGTTGTGGTTGCTTTGTTTTAAAATGTCGAAAGCTTCGGTATAAGTGATGCGTTCAAAATCATTGTTCAATACAAAATCCAATTTCTCCAGCAAACCCATTTCACTACGCTCCTGCTGCGGTTTTTGTTTTTCTTCCTCCTGCAGGCGCTGCGCCAGGAAGGCAAGGTCTTCCGCATTGTTTTCTTTGGCGTGTTTGATGATGTATTTGATAAACTCCTCCGCAAGGTTCATATTATCTTCCAGGTCATAAAAAGCCATTTCCGGCTCTATCATCCAAAACTCGGCTAAGTGCCTGGTAGTATTAGAATTTTCTGCCCTGAAAGTGGGGCCGAAAGTATAAATATCGCTGAAAGCCATGGCACCCAGTTCGCCTTCCAACTGTCCGCTTACGGTAAGGTTGGTACTGCGTCCAAAAAAATCTTCTTTATAGTTGATACTGCCATCCTCATTTTGGGGTGTGTTGTCAAAAGGCAATGTTGTAACTCTGAACATTTCACCGGCTCCTTCCGCATCGCTGGCGGTGATGATCGGTGTATGCATGTAAACAAATCCTTTATCATTAAAGAATTTATGAACAGCAAATGCCAATGCATGCCTGACACGAAATACTGATCCGAATGTATTGGTGCGAAAACGGAGATGGGCAATCTCTCTTAAAAACTCCAATGAATGCTTCTTGGGCTGCAAAGGATATTTTTCCGCATCACTATCTCCCAGTATTTCAATAGTGGTTGCATTAAGATCCATTTTCTGTCCCTTACCCAACGATGGAACAGTTACCCCGGTTACTTTTAAAGAAGATGATGTAGTTATCCTTTTCAATAAATTTTCATTAAACTTTCCGAGGCTGGCAACTACCTGCAGGTTATTATTGGTAGAACCGTCATTTAATG